>SYAL01000046.1 GCA_005787585.1 Bacteroidota bacterium | reverse complement strand
ATACCAGGAACATATACTTTAACTGCAAAAAACTTAAACAATGGATGTATAGGATCAGGAACTACAATCATTGCAGATAATCGAATTTATCCGGTTGTAAATAATCCATCGGCGCCCCCTCCTTTTGTTTTAGATTGTGGATCTTCGACAGTAGCAATAAATGCAAATGTTACCGACCCCTTAGCTAATTATGCATATTTGTGGGAAGTTCCAATTTCATCAACGATTGGTGTAGCAACAAATTCTATTTTAACTGTTAATTTAATTGGGTCTTATAAATTACAAGTCACAAATACTAATAATGGATGCATTAGTTATGGTTCTGTAAATGTAATAAATGGAAGTCTAACAGCTAATTTTGACCCTGATAAAATTACTGGATTTGCTCCATTAACAGTAAATTTCAATAATACTTCAACAAGTGTTAATTCTTTAAGTATATCAACTATTTGGAATTTTGGTAATGGAACTAACTCCGTTACAGCTTCTTCATCAATTACACCATCATCAATCTATAATCAACCCGGAATCTATACCGTGACGATCTTCTCAAATAAAGGATCATGTCAAGCAGTTTCGAAAAAAACGATTGTGGTCGATATCCCATCAAAATTAGTAGTGCCAAATGTATTTACTCCCAATGGAGATGGCAGTAATGATATATTCTTTTTATCTGCTGCAAATTTAACTGAGATTACTGCGTTAATATTTGATCGTTGGGGAAACAAAGTTTATGAATTAACTAGTAATACTGGAAATATTGCCTGGGATGGTAAAAATCAAACCGGAAAAGATGTTGCTGAAGGAACTTATTTTTATGTTATTACTGCGAAAGGGAAAGACGCACAAGATTACAATACAAAAGGAAATTTGAGCTTGTATAGGTAATTTAAATAAATTATTTTAAAATTTTAAAAGCTATTTTCTATTTGTTAATTAAATCTTATTTTTGATAAAATTTACTGCAAGTTATGAATATTCACGAATATCAAGGAAAAAGTATTTTAAAGAGTTTTGGTGTTGCTATTCAAGAAGGAATTCTTGCAGAAACTACTGATCAAGCTGTTGAGGCAGCAAAAGAGCTTAAGTTAAAATATAATAGCGATTGGGTTGTAGTAAAAGCGCAAATTCATGCTGGTGGTCGAGGTAAAGGCGGAGGTATTAAATTAGCTAAAAATTTAGATGAAGTAAAAGAAAAAGCTTCTCAGATTTTAGGTATGTATTTAAAAACCCCTCAAACTAGTGCTAAAGGAAAATTAGTGAGTAAAGTATTAATAACTCAGGATGTATACTATAAAGGCACTTCAGAAACAAAAGAGTTTTATATGAGTGTATTGTTGAATCGAGCAAAAGGAAGAAATACAATAATTTATAGTACTGAAGGAGGCATGGATATTGAGCATGTTGCGGAGCATACACCTGATAAAATATGGAAAGAAGAAATTGATCCGCGAACAGGTATTCAAGCTTTTCAAACTCGAAAAATTGCTTTTAATTTAGGATTGTCTGGAAATGCTTTTAAAGAAATGGTAAAATTCGTTAATGCTCTTTACAAAGCTTACGAAAGTATTGACGCCTCATTGTTTGAAATAAACCCTGTTTTAAAAACAAGTGATGATAAAATAATAGCTGTAGATAGTAAGGTGTCTTTTGATGACAATGGTTTATTTCGTCATCCAGATTACTCAGCCATGCGTGACGAAACTGAAGAAGACCCTACGGATGTAGAAGCAAGAAATGCAGAATTGAATTATGTAAAATTAGATGGAAATGTAGGTTGTATGGTGAATGGAGCTGGTTTAGCTATGGCAACAATGGATATTATTAAATTAAGTGGCGGAGAACCTGCAAATTTTTTAGATGTAGGTGGAGCAGCTAACGCCGAAAGAGTTGAAAAGGGATTTAGAATTATTTTAAAAGATAAAAATGTAAAAGCCATTTTAGTAAATATTTTTGGTGGTATTGTTAGATGTGACAGAGTTGCTCAAGGTGTTGTAGATGCTTATAAAAATATGGGAACAATAGATATTCCCATTATCGTGAGATTACAAGGAACAAATGCTGAGTTAGCAAAAAAAATTATTGACGAGTCAGGACTAAAAGTATTTTCCGCTATCGAGTTTCATGAAGCGGCTAGTTTAGTTAATAAATTATTAAAATTAAATTAAAAAACATACCTTTAAATCAAATATATAAAAACAAAATCAGATGAATAAATTAACTTTATTATTTTTAATTACAATAATCACCTTTACATTTAGTAACTGTGGCGATGGAGAAAAAGCTGAAGATTCTGATGAAATCGATTCAGTAAAAACTCAAAATCAAGTTACAGAAAAGTCTTCAGAAATTTCTTTTCAAGTTCCCTCTCCTGGAGAAATGCTTTCTTTTATAAAAGTGGTTGGTGGGAAAAATAATAAAAATATTTCTTTTTTAAATCCAATATCAAACGAAAAAAACTATACTAATAAAAAATTAAAAGTAATTAATTTTGGAATTTACAGTTGTGATTTAAGCTATTGCAGTATTTTTGAAATGGGTTCAGAATCATTAAAGTATTTTAAGTTAATTAAAACGATGGGTGATGGAATTGGAGTTTCTTCTGCAATAAAACCAGAGTTATTAAAACGTATAGAAAAAAATATTGGAAATTCTGACTCTTTAGCAATCATTACTGATGATGTTTATTTGTCTTCTTTTGAAACACTAGAAGACAGCAAGCAAGGTCCTACCCTCGCATTGGTTGTTGCTGGAGGATGGTTGGAGAGTTTATTCATCGCCACTAGCCTTGCTGTTTATTCAGAAAATAGCCCAGTAATTTCTCGATTAGCTGACCAAAAATATACCTTAGAAAATTTAATTGAATTTTTTAAAAAATATGAAGAAAATGAAGATGTAATGAATGTAAGAAAAGATTTTGAAGAATTACTTTTAGAGTACAATAAAATTCCTTTAAAAGATGCCTCAGATTCAAAATCTGTTAATGGTAAAAAAAGTCAAGATTTAGTAATGACTGAAGATGTTTACAAAAAAGTTTCAGCTAAAATAAAAGCGTTGCGTAATTCATATGCTTTAAATAACTAAGAAAATCTAATAAAATAAATAGCGAAAATAATTTAAAAATAATAATATGAAATACTTTTTAACTTTTATAATCACAATTGTTATTTACACATCAACTTATTCTCAAACTAGTATTTGTGGTCAGCAATTCCATAAAAAAAATTGTTCAGCTTTTGATGAAAGTAAGGATAAGTCTAAAAAGACTCAAGTTTGGGATTACAATGCTCAAAGTAAAAGTGGATTGTTTGTTGAGGGTAAATCTTCAAAATTAAAATGTGTAATGTATAAAGGAATGGATTACAGAATATCGATTTGTTGTGTGGTTAAAAGTGAGAAAATCATATATAAAATCTCTAACGCTCGAACTAACGAATTATTATTTGACAACAGTAAAGAAGAATCTGCAGCAGACAAACAATTTTTATACAGTCCACCTTCTACTACATCAATAATTATTGAAGTTGTTGTTCCTAAATCAGCAGAAGCAAAAGAAAATGAAAAATCAACTGATAAAGAAACGTGCCTTGGATTACTTATTGAACATAAAGTGGCAGATAAAAAAGGATTTTCTCAATATTAATTTTTAATATAAGTTTTTTTAACCCAATCTTAAAAGGTTGGGTTTTTTTTATATTTTTACTTAAGTAAAATGCCAAATAAGAAAGAAATAAAAAAAGTAACTACGCACGTTTTACTTGAAATGAAGAAACGGGGAGAAAAAATTGCTATGCTAACAGCGTATGATTTTACAATGGCTAAAATTATTGATAGTTCTGGTATTGATGTTATTTTAGTTGGTGATAGTGCCAGTAATGTAATGGCTGGCCATGAAACAACACTACCAATTACATTAGATCAAATGATTTATCACGCAGGAAGTGTTGTAAGAGCCACATCTCGCGCTTTAGTTGTTGTTGATTTGCCTTTTGGATCTTATCAAGCAAATTCAAAGGAAGCATTAAGTTCTGCTATTCGAATTATGAAAGAAAGCGGTGCTCATGCCATTAAATTAGAGGGAGGAAGAGAGGTTAAAGAAAGTATCGAACGTATTTTAACAGCTGGTATTCCTGTAATGGGACATTTAGGTTTAACTCCTCAAAGTATTTATAAATTTGGGACTTACTCTGTTAGAGCAAAAGAAGTTGATGAAGCCGTGCGCTTAATAGAAGACGCAAAGTTATTAGAGCAATATGGTTGTTTTGGTTTAGTTTTAGAAAAAATCCCAGCTATTTTAGCAACTAAGGTAGCTCAATGCATATCAATTCCAGTTATTGGAATAGGAGCTGGCTCTGGAGTTGATGGTCAAGTATTAGTGACTCATGATATGTTAGGTATGACTCACGAATTTAGCCCACGTTTTTTACGTAGATATTTGAATTTGTATGAGAGTATGAATTCTGCATTTAAACAATACAATTTAGATGTAAAGAATAAAAATTTTCCTAATAAAAAGGAACAATATTAATTATCGAATTTTTAATTTTTCGACTTGCAATACTTCTTTTGTTGTAATATCATATGCAAAAGCTACAACACTCACTTTTTTATCATTAACGCAAACATCTTTAGTTAAAGTAAAACATTTATTCAAAAGATAACAACTATTCTGAATTGTTAACGTATCATTTTCTGAAGGAGAGTTTTTTGTCAATTGACCCCAAGAACCATTTATGGATCCAATAACTATATGATCGAACTGATAGTTTAATCGAATTGTTGGGTCGATTGGATCGGTTATTGAACCTGGAGGAGGCGTTGCATCTTTTTGTTGCCCAATAATACTATCTTGTGTAAGTATAACAATCAAATTTACTGGATTTATCCAAGCTTTTTTAAAAGTAGTTTTAACTTTAACGGTAAGGTAACGGCTATTTATATCATAATTACTTACTAAATCTAATTTTACTGATTGTAATTGATTGAGAGCCCCTGGTACTAATGAGGCCCATGCAGTATGATTTTGAGCAAATGGCTTTTGGCGATTTACCATTCCTTTTGGAAGCCCTGCGTTAGACATGCCAAAATTTTCAACTTTATCCCAATCGTCTGATGCAGGATTTCTAAAGTCTTCTTTATAATTTAAGGTTTTGGGTGCAGCAAAAGTTGTACTTACATGATTTGCAATTACTACAATACTGTCTTTATATCTAGTTATTAAATTTTCAGCTGATTCAGCTGCTCTTGGGCAATTAACACAGGTATGCCCAGTATAATCTTCAAGTAATACTTTTCTAAAATTACTTGTTGCTGTGTTAGTTTTTACAATTTGTGTTAAGGGAGAAATACAATTATAAACAATTGGAGGTTTTTGATTTGGATTGTCAATTTTATCGCAGCTTGCCATAAATGCGGCAATAAAAATAAATATGATTAACTTTTTCATGTTTAAGGTAATTATAGTTTTATTATTCATTCTTAGTTTTAAAAACTATTGGTAATAGAAATAGTTAATCCATTGGATGCAGGAACCGTTCGGCATACTCCTCCAACACAAAAAACACCGGCACTTTGTTTACCATAACTAATAGATATTCTACTAGCATTTTTATTATAACCAAAAGTTCCTAAAAAATAATGAATACGTGAAGAAGATTCTGGATTTCCATAATTATATTGATCGAAAATAGCAAAAAACCAATTTCCGCTTGGAGTCCACTCTAATAATGCAGTTGCCCAATCACCCTTTCCTATTAAATTGGAATTAGTTATCATTTTTTGTTTTTTTGCAAATAAACCCTGTAACTCTAAACGAATAGACCCTGTAGATTTATATTTATAACTAATATCTAAAACGCAAATACTAGCAACTAAGTTTTCATAACCATAATTCTCACTTCCAAATTGAACAACATTTCGATTATAAAATTGATTAGAATAAACAAAAGTAGATTTCCATTCTTTAGAAATCTTTTTATTTATTTCTAAAGAAAAATCTTGATAATATTTATTTCCAATTTCATTATACTTAGTTTTATAAAAAGTCATAGCTGTTAAAGAATCCTCTACAGGAATTTTATTTAATCCATTTACCTTAGAAAAATTTAATGTTAATTCTGTACCATATTTTCCACCAAAAAAGGTTCCTTTTTTAATTTTATATTGAATTTCGCCCATAAAGCCAATTTCACCATTCAGCTGAGTTGCATAAGGATTAAGAGCTAACATAGCATAAGTATGGGGTTTAGAAGTTGCTGGAAGAAAATTAATTAAAAGCGATTGCAGACTCTCGTTTCTATCACTTCTATAACTCATATTATCAACTCTTTTTAGCTGTAATAAAAACGATAATCCTTTGGTGGCATATGATAAAGAAGAAAAAAGAACTTCGCCTGATTTATACGAATATCTATTATCTGCCGAAGGATCGTTTATCTTGTAAGCATATTCTGTTGAGAAATTTAGGGCTTCTCTAATAAGGTTTATCCTACCGCCATATGTTGCAACATTTTCGGGTAAAATTAAATTTGGATCTAAATCAGATTGATATTTACTTACTAAACTGGTTCCTAAAATAATTTGTGTTTTTTTATTTATTAAAATAGAATCAAATAGTTCGTTTAAATTAATTTCGCCATCTAAACCTCGAACTATACCACTTCCCTTTTCAAAGAAATAACGTTGTTTGCCAGCTAAACATTTCAGCGTAATTCCTTTTTTTGGGTTTGTAATAACGCTAATTCCATCCAAAGAATTGTCATAAAGTAAACCTGGTTCATAATAAGTTCGTAACATTATTCCGCTCCCAAATTGCTCATAAATATTTCCAATTGTGATGTCGAGTAAATCTGTTTTGTATCTAGCAAACCTATTAACAATTCCTTGGCCCTTATATCGAGCATCAAAACCCTGTCTAACATTATTATAAGCCTCATATCTTATGCCTGCAGAAAAATCACCTTTAATATAGTTGATGTTTCCAAACACATTTGAAAGAAATTTTTCAGGTACTTTTGGTGCGCCAATAGTTGAATCTTCTATATAATATTGACCATCAATTTGAAAATTTCCATGAATTGATTCCGAATTATTTGGCGAGCCATCTTGAGAAAAAACAGAAAAAGTCTTTAATAAAAATATAACAATAAAAATAAAACAGCCTTTAATCTTCCAAAACATTTTAAATTCAATTAAATTTTAGTGCTTTAATTTTTCACCTTTAACCAAGGCCTGAATGTTTTCATATAGTTTATCTTCATCTCCATCAGAATAAGAGTTATGGCTCCAAACAATTTCGCCATTTCCATTAATAATAAAAGTATGAGGAACATTATTTACATTCATAGCTCTTTTAAAGTCTTGATTTTCATCTATATAAACTTCATATTCCCAGCCTTTTATTTTTACATCAGTTACTACCTTACCTGAACTTCTTGCATCATCGATAGAAATAGCAATTAATTTTACACCTGTTTCTTTTACCCATTCAGGATAATTTTCTGCAATAGCGTCCAATTCTTTTTTACAAGGCTTGCACCAAGTTGCCCAAAAACTTATAATTATCGGCTTTCCATTATTACCAAAGGTATTTGAATTTACTTTAGATCCATTTAATTTTTTCAATGTGGCAGAGGGTATCTTATTTCCATCACCACCTATAATGACAAAAGAAAAAGAAGCAATTATCAAAAACGATAATATTAGTGTTTTCATTAATAAATGATATTAAATTTAAAACACAATAATAGCAAAAAAAAAGTTAATTATTTAATCAAAATCGAATTTACCTATTAATAATTACCTAATTTTAAACAAGTTTTTATGATTAATACTCAGTCTAAATTGCTTTTCGAAAAAGCAAAAAATTATTTTCCTGGTGGCGTTAATTCGCCGGTTCGAGCTTTTAAAAGTGTTGGA
The DNA here is from genome assembly GCA_005787585.1 of Bacteroidota bacterium. Taxonomy (GTDB): domain Bacteria; phylum Bacteroidota; class Bacteroidia; order B-17B0; family Aurantibacillaceae; genus Aurantibacillus. The sequence goes on along the minus strand of SYAL01000046.1, from coordinate 1,677 downwards.
GGAAATCCACTGTTTATAGAAAAAGGGAAAGGTTCTCACATTTGGGATGCAGATGGTAACGAATTTATTGATTATTGTTGTAGTTGGGGGCCACTTATTTTAGGTCATGCAAATAATAAAATTATTAATGCAGTTGATATTACTATGAGAAAAGGCACTTCATTTGGCGCCCCCACAAATTTAGAAAATCAATTGGCTGAATTAATTTTAACTTTTAATAAATATATTCAAAAAATTAGATTTGTAAGTAGTGGAACAGAGGCCGTGATGAGTTCAATTCGTTTAGCAAGAGGCTATACAAAACGAGATAAAATATTAAAATTCGAGGGTTGTTATCATGGCCATGTGGACTCTCTTTTAGTAAAATCTGGCAGTGGCTTGGTTACTTTTGGAAATTCAAGTAGTGCAGGTGTGCCTGATAGTTTTGTTAACGAAACAATTGTAGTGCCACTAAATAATAAAGATGCGGTTACTCAAGCGTTTAATAAATTTAAAAACGAAATTGCTTGTGTTATTATTGAACCATTACCTGCAAATAATGGGTTGCTTATTCAAGGAAAAGAATTTTTAGAGTTTTTGCGTGAAATTTGTATTGCCAACAGTACTTTATTAATTTTTGATGAAGTGATAAGTGGTTTTAGATATAGTTTTTGTGGTGTTGCAGGAATGTATAATATACAACCCGATATTATTACTTATGGAAAAATTATAGGTGGTGGATTTCCTGTTGGGGCTTACGGATCAAGTAAAGAAATAATGTCTTATATTTCGCCCGAAGGTGCCGTTTATCAAGCTGGCACATTAAGCGGAAATCCAGTGGCTATGAGTGCTGGAATTGCTCAATTAACTGAATGTTTAAAGCCAAATTTTTATTTAGATTTAGAAACTAAAACAAATTATTTAGTAGAAAGTATTAATAAAATTAACCCATTTAATTTATTTAAAATATTTAGCGTAGGCTCTATTTTCTGGATTGCATTTACCAAATTCGAAACCGTAAAAGCTGCCGAAGAAATTGATACAAACAGTATGAGTTATTTTAAAATCTTATATCACGCATTATTAGAAAATGGAGTATATCTTGGTCCAAGTGGATATGAAGTAGGATTTATGAGTGAAGCTCATAGCTATCAGGATATAGATAATACCGTTATCGCCTTTGAAAAAAGTTTAAAAAAATTAGTTTAATTTTACAATAAATAATTCTAATTAATGAAAACAGTAGATTCTATTAATTTTTTTAACAAGAGAGCTATTGTGCGAGTTGATTTTAATGTACCTTTAAATGATAGTTTTCAAATAACAGATTCAACCAGAATTAAAGCAGCCATAACAACATTAAAAAAAATAATAAACGATGGTGGTAGCATAGTATTAATGAGTCATTTAGGCCGACCTAAAGAAGGTCCAACAAATAAATACTCTCTAAAGCATATTGTTGCTGAATTATCTAAAGAACTTTCTATTCAGGTTTTGTTTGCAAATAATTGTATTAACGAAGATGCTTTTTTAAAATCTTCAGGTTTAAAAAATGGTGAAGTTTTATTATTAGAAAATTTACGTTTTTATAAAGAAGAAGAAAAGGGTGAAGAAGAATTTGCTGAAAAATTAAGTAAGCACGGAAATATTTATGTGAATGATGCATTTGGCACTGCACACCGAGCTCATGCTTCAACT
>SYAL01000045.1:5000-12030 GCA_005787585.1 Bacteroidota bacterium | reverse complement strand
CATCTAAGTGGGAAGCCCACCTCAAGATAAGTATTCTCATCACGTAAGTGAGTAAGGTCACGGTAAGACTAACCGTTTGATAGGCATTAAGTGTAAGTACAGTAATGTATGTGCTGAGATATCCTAATAGACCGAGGACTTGAATTTTTAAAATCTTTAAGGTACAAAAAATATCTTAAAGATTTTTTTGCTTTGGTGTTTTTAGTGTACTGAGCGGAACCACACTGATCCATCTCGAACTCAGTTGTGAAACGTTATAAATCGACGACAATACTTGGGGGGGGGACCTCCTGGGAAGATAGTTCAATGCCAAAGTTTTAAAAAATACAAGAATAGTAAGATAATTCTATTGAATGTAAAAAAAATTATTCTTAAAAAATATTTTAAGTTTTATATATAATACTAGTTATAATACTAGTCATTAATATTATTTTCTGTATTTAATTTTTTAACATTTCTAGAGGATTATCAGTTATGGATACTCGTTTACTAGTAATTGCTGCTCCTGTTTTAGTAGCAGCATCATGGGCTTTATTTAATATTGGTCGTTTAGCAATTCAACAAATTCAACGTTTGTCACGTTAAAAAATAATTACAAGGCTAGAAAAACTAAAAATAGTCTTGTAATTATTTTTTAATAATGTTTATAAATTTTTTTAATCTAATTAATTATAACCAGTTTTGGAACCGTTTTAATTGTATTGAATTTTTAATAGATTTGTTCATGGGACATTTAACAAATCTAGACAAATTAAATTCTATTTTGTACAATAAAGTTAAATTAAAAAACTATCTTAAATAAGAGATAAAAAAGTCATGGCTGTACCCAAAAAACGGACATCAAAAGCAAAAAAGAATAGTCGTAAGGCTAATTGGAAAAGAAAAGCAGCGAAATCTGCGCAAAAATCTTTATCATTAGCTAAGTCAATATTGCGAGGTAAAACTACAAGTTTTGTATATCGTCTTTACGTTGATGAATAAATTTAGAATTTTCTTAGTATAAATTTAAATATATATATTAAGAAAATTCTAAATTTATTTAAAGTTAACGATAAATAAATTTCAATTTCGGGCTCTCTCAGTTTAAACTTAATTTGTCATTTAAAATGTATCTATATAAATATTAATCCAGTAAGATTAGCGGATGTGGCGAAATTGGTAGACGCGCTAGATTTAGGTCCTAGTAACTTTTGTTTTGAGAGTTCAAGTCTCTCCATCCGCATTTTAAAACTTCTTTAATTAACTTCTTAAATATTTATTATATGGTTCTTCCGTTCACTCTACAACAATTACGTATTTTTAAAGCTATTGCTTCTGAAAAAAGTTTTACTCAAGCTGCTGAAATTCTATTTGTTTCTCAACCCTCCTTAAGTAAACAAATTAAAACTTTAGAGAATAGCTTAGGAATTTTGCTGTTAAATCGGACTGGTAATAAAATATCTTTAACCGAAGCAGGTAATGTTTTTCTTCAATATTCGGAACGGATACTTGCTTTATGTGAAGAAAGTTGTCGTGCTTTAAACGATTTAAAAAATGGTGAACGGGGAAATTTAAAAGTTGGTGCAAGTCAAACTATTGGAGCATACCTAATGCCTCGTGTTTTAACTTTGTTTGCTCAAAGCTACCCACAAATTAGTTTAAACATTGATATTGATTCAACTAGAATCATTGCAAAAAAAGTTGCTGATAGAATTATTGATATTGCTATTGTGGGAGGTGATATTCCTACGGGTTTAAAAAAAAATTTAGAAATTGAAGATTTTGTTGAGGATGAACTAATTTTAATAATTCCTAAGTCACACCCGTTTGCAAGAAAGAAAAAAAAGAAAATTAGTCGAGAAGATCTTTATCATCTAAATTTTATAACGTTAAATTCAAATTCTACAATTCATAAATTTATTGATAATATTTTGATCCAAAATAATATTCAAACGAAACAATTTAATGTAATTATGGAATTAAATTCTATTGAAGCAATAAAAACTGCTGTTAGTCTTGGTCTAGGGGCCGCTTTTGTATCGTCCTCAGCGATAGAAAAGGAAATTGAATTAAAGACAGTTGAAATTATAACAATCGAAAACATTAAAATAACTCGAACATTATCAATTATTACAAATACAGATTCTCATAGATCTAAAGCTTTTGACTTTTTTTATAACGAATTATGGTTGCTAAAAAATTTATAAATTTATCTAGTTCTAATTTAAGTTGACTAAAGTAAAATTTATTTTGTAATATTATTTTATAAAAAGAGAAAATCTTCTAAATTATGAAATACGCAATTGTAGAAATTAGTGGAAGACAATTTTGGATTGAAACAGGAAAATATTACGATCTAAACCGTATTCCGACAGAACTTGGGAAAGAGATTACATTAAATAGGGTTTTACTGGTTAATAATGATGGAGAACTTTTAATTGGAAAACCTTATTTAGAAAGTGTAAGAGTTAAAGGAAAGATTTTAGAACATTTACGTAGCCGTAAAACTATCGTATATAAAATGCGTCCTAAGAAAAAAACCCGTAAGAAGCAAGGTCATAGACAAGATTTAACTCGAGTTCTTATTGAAGAAATAAATATTAATTAATAACTAAGGAATAGATAGAGATATGGCACATAAAAAAGGTGCGGGTAGTACCAAAAATGGTCGCGATTCGAATGCAAAACGTTTAGGTGTTAAAAGATTTGGTGGTGAAACAGTAAAAGCTGGGAGTATTTTAATTCGTCAAAGAGGGATGAAATTTAAACCTGGTTCTAACGTTGGGTATGGCAAAGATTTTACTTTATTTGCATTGGTTAATGGTACTGTAAAATTCGATTATAAAGATGCTCAACATAAACGAGTAAATATTGTTAATTAGTAGAACTTTATAAATTCTTCAAAATGCTAAAAAATCCATTTATTAAAGATTCAGTCACAAATCAATATCAACCATTAATTAATCAAATTAATGCGCTAGAAAATAGCTTAAAGACATTAACTGATACAGAACTAAGAAACAAAACATTCCAGTTAAAAAAACAATATCAACAAGAGCAAGATCTAGACGCATTAATTGCCCAATCTTTTGCAATTGCACGAGAAGCAAGTTTACGAACTTTAGGTCTTCGTCACTTTGATGTTCAATTACTTGGAGGTTTAGTTTTAAATAGTGGAAAAATTAGTGAAATGAGAACTGGTGAAGGAAAAACATTAGTTGCGACTTTACCTGCTTATTTAAATGCTCTAACAGACAAAGGTGTTCATATTATTACAGTAAATGATTATTTAGCAAGTCGTGACCAAGTATCGATGGGACAAATCTATCGATTTTTGGGATTAGACACTGGTTTAATTCAAGAAGATATGGCCTTTTTAGAACGCCAACAAAATTATAAAGCTGACATTACCTATGTAACAAATAATGAATTGGCTTTTGATTATCTGCGTGATAATATGGCATCAAACTTGAGCCAAGTTGTTCTACCACCTTTCAATTATTGTATAGTAGATGAAGTTGATTCTATCTTTATTGATGAAGCACAAGTTCCATTAATTATTTCGCAAGCGGTAGAAACTTGTATTGATAAATACATTGTTGCAGCCGAAGTTGCTGAATATTTGGAGGTTAATGTTCATTTTAAAGTAGATGAAAAAAACAGAAATACTATTTTAACTGAACAAGGAACAGCTCAAATTGAAAAGATATTACAAGTCGAAGATTTATATAACCCTAATGATCCTTGGATTCCTTACATTTTAAGTGCTATTAAAGCGACTGCTTTATTCTTCCGAAATGTCCATTATATTGTTCAAAACAATCAGATTATTATTGTTGATGAATTTACGGGTCGAATTATGCCGGATAGAAGATGGAATGAAGGTCTACATCAAGCGGTTGAGGCAAAAGAAGGCGTTCCAATTAGACAAAATACCGAAACAGCTGCATCTATCACTTATCAAAATTTTTTCTTATTGTATCCTAAATTGTCAGGGATGACTGGAACCGCTAAAACATCCGAAGTAGAATTCGAGAAGATTTATAACCTACCAGTAGAAGAAATACCGACTGCCCGCCCAAACCTTCGTAAAGACTTACCTGACTTTGTTTATAAAGATAGTTTAGCAAAATGGACTGCTATTGCACGAGAATGTGAATCTATTGCAAAAACAAAACAGCCAATTTTAATTGGTACAACAACAGTTGAAAATTCGGAAATGTTGGCAGATTTATTAAAAGAATATCAATTATCATATAGATTGTTAAATGCAAAACCAGAAAATGTAAAACGAGAGTCAGAAATTGTCGCACAAGCTGGCGAGATTGGAAGTATTACAATCGCTACAAATATGGCAGGCCGAGGAACAGATATTATTCTAGGCGGGAATATTACATTTAAAGTTCGGAAACAACTTTACAATATTCTAGTTTTTTATAAAACTCAAAGTAGCTCAAAAAAATTAAATAATATTTTTCCTTTAGCGAAGGGTATTCCTTTTACTTCACAAAAATTTTTAAGTGTTTTAAATACATTACTTAATGACTCTAAGTTTTTAAGTTTATCACCAACTGGAATTTTAAAATTCCTAAATGAAATTGATCAGATTCGAATTCCTAAAATCCCTTATCAGTGTTCAATTAAATTTTTATTAAGCGAACTAATAAAGTTTGAGAAAAAAAATCAGAATATTAACAATAAAATTGTTAAAAACTTAGGCGGTCTTTACATTGTTGGAACCGAACGAAATAATTCTCGTCGAATAGATAATCAATTGCGTGGCAGATGTGGACGCCAAGGTGATCCAGGAACTTCTAGATTTTTTTTAAGTTTAGAGGATTCTTTATTCCGAAATTTTGGAAGTTCAAAACTTCAAAATTTCATGCAGAATCAACTTTTAGATGATTTACCGCTAGAGTCCAATTTATTAACTAAGAGTTTAGATGCTGCTCAAAAGCGAGTAGAAGAAAGAGATTATGATGGAAGAAAGTATTTATTTGATTATGATGATATATTAAATAAACAACGAAACATCGTTTATTATGAACGAAGAAAACTTTTGCAAAGCCAATCTCTTCGAGAAACAATTTTAGCTTATGGTGAGCAAGTTATTAAAGATATTATAAATTTATTGAAAGATCCCAAGTTTACAAAAAAGAGTTCTCGAATTGAAGAACTTTTTAAAACAAGATTAGTAAGTTTGAACGAGGATTTAAATAACATAGATCCATTCGAATTAAAAACTTACTTATTTCAAGAATTTTGGTTATCTTATGAATCTAAAGTCCTAGAATTCGAAATATGTCAAATTGGTTTAATCCGATCATTTGAACGGACAATTATTCTTTATTATACAGATATTGCTTGGAAAGAACATTTACAAAAAATTGCATTATTACGTGATGCGGTAGGATGGAGAAGTTATGGGCAACGTAATCCATTATTTGAATTTAAAGAAGAAGCCTATAATTTATTCCAAAATCGAAATATAACGATAAGACATTTATTAATTCGCGATTTTTTACATTCTTTTATACTATAAAAGATTAAATTCGTCTTTTACTGAAAAAAAAATATATATATATTTATGACAAAACGTACTCTATCAAATAAAACCCGCTCATCTATTTTAAAAGTATCAGGCTTTCGTGCTCGTATGGCAACAGCTCAAGGCAGAAAAATAATCCGAAATCGAAGACAAAAAGGTCGAAAGAAATTAGCAATTCCGCGTTAATCAAATAAATTATTAGAGTGAATCAGTTTCGTTTCCTCTAATAATAAACAATTTTTTTATGTAAAATTAATATAATAGTACTTTATTAAATAGAATTTTGATAGAACGATTTTATGAAATTTACTGATGAATTAACACTTTTATTAAAAGCTAGGTATCCTATAATTTACATCAATACGATTGAAGAAGACCGAGTAGAGTATATTATCCGGAAATATATTAAAACCAGTTTAAATAGAAGTATTTACAGTTGGGATTTTATTGATGGGTATACAAATAACCCAAACAATGAAGGATTTGCAAAGCGAAATCCAGTACAAGCACTTGAACTTGTAGAGAGGTTAACCGCCCAAACTCCCGCTTTATTTTTATTAAAAGATTTTAATAGATTTTTAACAGATGTTTCAATTTCAAGAAAATTAAAAAACATAAGCCGAATTTTAAAACTTCAACCAAAAACCATTATTATTATTGGATCAGAATTAAATATTCCAAAAGAATTATCTGATTTAATTACAATTCTACAATTCCAATTGCCTGCTGAAAGTGAAATTAATTATGAATTAAAACGATTAATTGAATCATTAAATATTGAAATTGATCAACAAATTTTAGAAAGTTTAACCCGAGCATGCCAAGGTTTATCTCTCGAGCGTATTAGACGTGTTTTATCAAAAATCATTGCCACTTATAAAACAATTGATGAAAATAGTATCCAACTATTATTAAATGAAAAAAAACAAATTATTAGCCAAACAGAAATTTTAGAATATTGGTCAGTAGACGAAACGATTTCTAAAATTGGTGGAGTTGATAATTTAAAAAATTGGTTAAAAAAACGGAAAACTTCTTTTGGCATTCAAGCATCCAATTACGGATTGCCAACTCCACGTGGTTTATTATTAGTTGGAATTCAAGGAACCGGGAAATCTTTAACTGCTAAAGCTATCGCAAATGAATGGCAATTGCCTTTATTAAAATTAGATGTTGGTAAACTTTTTGGAGGAATTGTTGGTGAATCCGAATCTCGTCTCCGTCAAATGATTCAAGTAGCAGAAACAATTTCACCCTGTATTTTATGGATTGATGAAATTGATAAAGCTTTTAGTAACAGTAATAATACAGGTGATAGTGGTACTAGTAATCGTGTATTAGCAACATTTATAAGTTGGTTATCAGAAAAAACAAAGCCAGTTTTTGTGGTTGCAACAGCAAATAACGTCGATTTGCTACCATTAGAAATTATTCGAAAAGGTCGATTCGATGAAATTTTTTTCTTGGATTTACCACAAAAACAAGAAAGAGAACAAATTTTTA
>SYAL01000044.1 GCA_005787585.1 Bacteroidota bacterium | reverse complement strand
GCGGTGGGGATCACCTCTTCCCATTCCGAACAGAGAAGTTAAGCCCACCAGCGCAGATGGTACTTGGTCTAAAGCCCGGGAGAGTATGTCGATGCCAATTTTAAATAAATCCCGATACTTATTTGTGTCGGGATTTTTTTTGAAGTTTTTAGCAACATAGAAACACCTTTAAAACAAATAAAATAATCAAAAATTAATCAGTATTAAAATACCTATCTAATTCTTATCTAAAATAACGTAAAGCATAACACTCAATAACAATATTTGGATTTACTTTTTTAACAAGATCAATAGAGTAGGGCGTATCCCAAATAAAAATAGCTTTACTAAAATGTTCCATCAGAAAAGGAATCATAGCATTTGTGTAGGAGTCTCTATAAATAAGCACTACAGGTCCATTTGGATTTTTTGGATTTGTATAAATTTTTGTTTTTGCAGGGTAACCATCAATGCTACAATTTTCAAAGGTAGTATTTCCATTTTTTTTTATAAAATTCACATCAATGTCGGTAAGTTTAAGATTTAGAATTTCAGATAAATCACCGTATTTTCTTTCGCCCCAAATTATATTAAAATCATTTAAGCAAAGGGGCTTTATTTTTGTAAAATCTTTTGAGATGCAGTTTATAAGTTCAGAATAGCCAATAAATGCACCATAATTATTCCAATGTGAATCTTGTTTGTAATGAACATTGAATTTTTTTTTATGCTCGATTAATTTTTGTCTTACATCAATTATTTGCACAATTGATTTTTTTTTATTTAAATATTCAATTACCTGATCGCATCGCCACTGGCCTTTTTTATTAGCAATTTTCATTCCTGAAGGCATATATTCATCATATATATAGTATTTATCTGGCCAAAAGGCTTTATAATATTTTATATTGTGCTTATCTAGTTCCATTTTTCTTGCCTCCCATTCTTCTACCGCTTTTTTTAAATTGGCTTGGCTGTATAAGTTTTCTCTATTTAGGTCTTGAGTAATCTCATAAAATCGTCCTGTAAGAAATAACCAGCCATCTTTACCAATTAGCACTTTTTCTGGTTTTGGCGAAGAATTAAATAAAAAATATTTAATCTTAATTCCAATGTTAACAAGAGTTATACGCAAACCAAAATTATCGTTATAATAGGCATCAAATTTTTTAGGCAAAATATTTAAACTATCTAGATCAAACTTTGGTAATTCTTCCATTTTTCGTTTTTCATTTCCTTTTTCAAAATCAATATAATTATCAAAAAAATTGAATATTAATGGCAATAATAAAATACCTATAAAAACTACTGGTGTTATTTTAAAAAATATGCTTCTAAAAATTTGAGACATTTTTTGTGAAATTTAAAAACGATAATAAATAAATGGGTTATAATTGTTTTGAGCAAGTTCAATAGCACAATAGATTAGCACCATAATATAAAATAAGTAACCAACTATAATATTTATATTTTGAAAAAAAGTTTGTGTTGCAAATAATTCTTTTATTTTATTTTCTATAATAACACGAATTTTAGTTGAAAAAATGATTGCAAGAATAAAAATAAATATCGAATAGTATTCAATTTGTATAAATGGACTATAATCATTTGAATGGCCAAGACCTAAAAGTGAGATAAGGTATTTAATAGCATATTTAAAATTCCATGCACGAAAGAAAACCCAACCTAAAATTATCACAAATAAAGTATAAAAATGTTGTAAAAATGCAGGTAACTTTTTAAGAATCTGTTTAAACACAATTCTTTCAATAATTAGAAAAGTGCCATGAAAAAGTCCCCATGCAATAAAATTCCAACTGGCTCCATGCCAAAGACCTGTTACAAAAAATACAATAAACAAGTTTCGGTATGTTTTATAATGCCCAAGCTTGCTTCCACCAAGGGGTATGTAAAGATAATCTCTAAACCATGTTGATAATGAAATATGCCAACGCTGCCAAAATTCCTGAATGGATTTTGCAATATAAGGGTAGTTAAAGTTCTCAGGAAAATTAAAACCCAACATTTTACCAAGGCCAATAGCCATATCTGAGTAGCCTGAAAAATCGAAATAAATTTGAAGCGTATAACAAATAATTCCTATCCACGCAACTGGTGCCGGCATATACCCAGTTGGATTTGCAAAAACATTATCGGCAACTACTGCCATTGTGTTAGCTATTATAACTTTTTTGGCAAGTCCACGAATAAAACGAATCGACCCTTCGGTAAAATCTATTCCTAGTAAATAACGTGAAGCTATTTTTTGAGAAATATCTTTATATCTAATAATTGGGCCAGCAACTAATTGTGGAAAAAGAAAAATGTATAAACCTAAGTCAAAAGGTTTTTTTTGCGGTATAGCGTCTTTACGATAAACATCTATTAAATAAGACATAATGTGGAAGGTGTAAAAGGATATGCCTACCGGTAAATGGATAATTGGATTATCAACTGCGTTTATAAACCCAAGTCGGTTTATATTTTCAATTATAAAATGGCTGTATTTGAAATAGACTAGTATCCCGAGATTTAGAATTATAAAAATAATAAGTGCTAATTTAGAAGTGCCAGGACTGTCTTTTTGTAATTTCCCAATAAGAATTCCACCAAAATAATTAAATAATATTGAAATTAAGATAAGTAGTGTAAGATAATTTTCTCCCCAGAAATAAAAAAGTAAACTGACAAGAAGAAGAAAAAAATTGCGAATTTTTGGAGACAAAAACGAATGAACAATTAATGTAAATGGTAAAAAAATAAATAAAAATACAACTGAACTAAAAACCATTCAGCTAAAGTAAAAAGTTAGTTTAAAAAAAACCAAATATAATTTTAAAGTTTTAAACTTCTAACTATTATTTAAAATCGGTAATCTATAGTTTTTGTATTAGCATCAATCCGTCGCGAATTGGTAATAGTAAATTCTCAACCCTTTTATCTGAGTTTATTTTTATATTAAATTGATGAATGTATTGAGTTTGAATATCATGATCTTTATCTAATACTTTTCCGCTCCATAAGACATTATCAGCAATAATTAAGCCTCCAGGATTTACTTTGTCTATAATTAAGTCAAAATATAAATTATAATTTTGTTTATCTGCGTCAATAAAAACCAAATCAAACATGTAATTTAAAGTAGGGATAATTTCTTGAGATAAACCTTGAATTAATTCAATTTTGGTATCATAAGGAGATGATTTAAAAAACTGTTTAGCGAAATAGTTAGTTTCTTCGTTTGGATCAATAGTTATTAATTTTCCATTATTTGTTAGACCTTCTGATAAACAAATTGCAGAGTAGCCCGTGTATGTGCCTATTTCTAAAATGTAATTTGGCTTTTTTAGCTTTGATAACAAACTTAAAAATCGACCTTGGATAAGGCCACTCAGCATCCTGGGTTGATTTATTTTTAAATTGGTTTGTCGATAAAGTTCTTTTAATAATTTATTTTCGTCGCTTGAAAAATCTTGACAATAATCTAATAATTTTTGATCTATAAATTCCATAGGTATTTATTAAAGTTCTTAAATATTAACTAAGTCGTTTATTAATAATTTTAGAAACATTACCAAAAAGTTTGCCTGGTGAAAAGGTTCTCCAATTAATTTCATCTAATTCACCTCCATAAATAAAAAAATAATCTAAATGGGCTTGTTTAAATTCTTTTAAAACATGAGCTCTGAAATTAATTAATACAATCCACCCATTATCTCCGATATCTTCAAACCACTCTTCATAATAACTATCATCACTAGTATGAAAGTTTAGAACATTTTCGCCAATTAAAATATATTTATTAATACCATAATTATTTAGTTCATCAACAATATCTCGTTTTAAAAACATAATATCGTTATTTATTGCATCATTCCATTCACCAATTAATTCGATAATTGCATAAGATTCTTCATAATCTACAAATAGTATTTTAATGTAAATAGTTTCGCTTCCAATGTCGTCCCATTGCGGATGAATATAGAAATTATAAATTGTATTCGTATATTTAAATTCACTGTACTCTTGGTTGTAAAAAGGAGATTGATTATCTTCTGAAGCTATATATAAATGCCTCCAATTATAAAATGGTTCAATGGTATGCATTGTAAATAAGGAAAGGATTAAATCGTTGGGATATTAATAACAAAGATTTCATTTAAAATATTTATAATGATAAAAAACAAAATATTTCTGATAAAATTACAAGTAAATTATTATTAATTTTTTTATTTTTTTTGTTTTTTCATTATAAATAAATTATATCTGACCATTAAATGGCATTTTCTTAATAATTTTAATTTTAAGACTTTCGCGAATTGTTTCTAAAGTAGTTAATAAAATTATTCTAATGTCCATGCCAATTGTAGCATGTTCAACATAATATAAATCCCATTGAAGACGTTTAAATATGGATCTTGTATTAGGCGTTGGACCTCTAAATCCATGAATTTGAGCTATACCCGTAATTCCAGGTTTTACTAAATAGCGATTGTAATATCCTGGAAATAATTCAGCAAAATGTTCAGAGTCAATTAGCATATGAGGTCTAGGTCCTACAATAGACATTTCTCCAATTAAAACATTTATAAATTGAGGTAGTTCGTCTAGGTTAGAAGCTCTTAAAAATTTCCCCATTCTTGTTATGCGCGGATCATTTAAAGAGGCCTGTAAATCATCGGCCAATTTATTAATGTTCATCGTTCTTAGTTTAAAACAGTTAAATGTTTTGCCTTTATAGCCTGTTCTTTTTTGTTTAAAAAATACAGGGCCTCTTGAATCTAATTTTATTAATAAAGCAAGAACTGGGATTAACCAAATTAAAATTGTACATACAATAATCAGAGAAAAAACAACATCTATAGTTCTTTTGACAAAAGTAAATACTTTCATTCTGTTTTCAACAGCATCTTTTAACTGGACATTATGAATTGATGTAAAAGCATCTTTTTCAAATATTGCGCTATTATTAGTCAAGAGTTAAATTTACGTTAATAAATTGTTTAGGATTATTTTATACAAATTTAATTGAAAGTTAATTAAAAATTTTTTTCACCAAATAATATTAATGAACACAATACTATTAATAACTGATGTTTTTTTGGGATTATAAAATACGTATTTAATGATAATAATTTACAATGTTTAATTTATGATTTATCGTAACCCCAACGATAAGAATTTTGACTTAAACCAGCTAAATCAATCACTCTATCTATAATAGTAGCTGCTAATTCTTCGAATGTTTTTGGCTTTGAATAAAAAGAAGGAGATGCCGGGCAAATAATTGCTCCAGCTTCGGTAAGAAGTTTCATATTATTAATATGAATAAGGTTTAAAGGTGCATCTCTAGTAACTAAAATAAGATTTCTTCGTTCTTTTAACATCACATCTGCAGCTCGAGTTATTAAATCATTACTTATGCCTGAAGATATTCTTGCAAGAGTGCCCATACTGCAGGGACAAATTATTAATGCATCATATTTTGCAGAACCTGATGCAAATGGAGCCATAAAATTATTTTTATCATAATACTTAAAGTCATAATCTTGATATTTTTTGTTTTCTAATTCTAATTCCCAAACATCTTTTGCATTATCGCTCATTACTAAACTAATCTCATCACATTGTTCCTTTAAACCAGTTAGTTTATCGAGAAGAACTTTTGAATAAATGCTCCCACTTGCGCCCGTTACAGCCACAGCTATTTTTTGTTTTTTAGTTTCCATTTTTTGAATTAAAATCTAGTTTATATGATACTAATATTGATATGATGTTGTTATATAAGCCTTTATTAAATATGTTTGCCACCGGATTAGGAAAAATAATTTTATTATTAATTATGCCGTAGTCTCTAATGGGAGTAATAGAATTAGATGTTCTTAATTCGATATAAAATTTTTCTTTTACAATTTTCCCTAAACCAAAATTTACACCAAATTCATTTTTATTAAAATAATAAGTTCCGGTCATATCTGTATTATCAATATTTTCGTTATAGCTAAATAAATATGCAAAAGATGGCCCTGCTGTAATAAAATAAGTCGAGTTTATTTGATATTTCAATAATATCGGTAAATCGATATAATTTAAATTAACACGATAAAATGAATAATCCCCATTTTCAGGATTTGAATTGTGCCGAGCACCTTTCTGAGAAAAATAAAAACCAAGTTCTAGACTCATTTTTTCGTTAAAACGACCATTAACAGATGTTCCAAAAAACAACCCGAGTTTATCGAAACCAGAATAACTATCGCCATGTATTTGACAAAAATTAAATCCCATAGCTGGTTTTAATGTAAAAACAGATTTTTTATTTTCTTGTGATTTTGCGCTTAAACCAAAAAATAAAATATATAAAAAAAATTTTTTCAATTAATAATATATTAAAAATTATAAATTAATTAATTAATACTGTATTCTTTAACCATATTATATAGTGTATCTCGTTGTACCGGAATTTTGCCTGCTGTTTTAATTAAGTCAACTAATTCTTGTGTGGTTAATTTTGGATTTTTCTCTTCAGAACCTGCCATACTATATATTTTTGTAGTATCATCAATAGTTCCATCTAAATCATCTGTTCCAAAGTTTAACGACAATTGTGCTGTGCTTCTTCCTATCATAGCCCAATAAGATTTTATGTGTGCAAAATTATCCAGATAAATTCGGGATACGGCATAGTTTCTTAAATCTTCAATTACACTCACTTCGTTTATATGTGCCATAGCATTATCTTTATTTCTAAATTTTAATGGAATAAAAGCATTAAACCCTTTTGTTTTATCTTGTAATTCTCGTAAACGATTCATGTGGTCTATTCGATGCTCATAACTTTCTATGTGGCCATAAAGCATAGTTGCATTTGAATAATTACCCATTTTATGCCATATTTCGTGCATACTAAGCCACTCATCCGTAGAACATTTTCCTCCCGCAATTTTATCTCTTATTTCTTTGTTAAAAATTTCTGCACCTCCTCCAGGTAAACTATCTAACCCAGCTTTTTTCATTAATATTAGCCCTTCTTCATAGCTTACTTTTGCTTTTTTAAAAATATAATGAAATTCAACTGGAGTTAGTGCTTTTATATGCAAATTTGGACGATAACTTTTTATTTTAGTGAATAAGTCGGTATAAAAGTTTAAATCTTGCTTTGGCACTACACCACCGGTAATATGAACTTCGGTTACATCTTGGTTATCGTATTTTTTTATGATGTCTAAAATTTCGTTTACCGATAATTCCCAACCCTGATCTTTATTTTTTAGTAAACGAGAATAAGAACAAAAAGCACAAGAGTATACACAAACATTTGTTGGTTCAACATGAAAATTATGGTTAAAATAAACATAATTACCATTTTTATTTTCTCGAACATAGTTAGCTAATATGCCTAAAAAAGGTAATTCAGCTTTTTTATAAAGTAAATTCCCTTCTTCTAAAGAAATCCTTTCGTTATTAAATACTTTTTTAGCTATTCTTTTTAAATCCTCCGGATAAGAAGATTTTGATATGATTAATTCGGCGCTATTTTTATTAAACATAATTAATACAAATTTAAGGCTTCTTTTGAAGCAATACATTTAATTTGTAATATTCTTTATGTCAAATATTAGTTAAAATAATTTAAATTTGTTATAATTTATATAAAATTTATTGTGGGAAGAATAATGGCCATAGATTATGGGAGTAAACGCTGTGGGTTAGCTGTTACCGATCCGCTTCGAATTCTTGCAACTGGCTTAAATTCTGTTCATAGTAAAGATCTAATTGTTTATTTAGAAAAATATTTTTTGCAAGAAGTTGTTGATATTATCGTGATAGGAGAACCAAAAACCATGAAAAATGAAAAGAGTAACAGCGCTCGATTTATTAATCCTTTCGTAGCACATCTTCAAAAAAAATTTCTAGATAAAAAAATTGAACGCTTTGACGAGCGTTTTACAAGTAAAATTGCTCGTCAAACTATTCTGAATGGTGGGGTAAAAAAACAACAACGCAAAAATAAAAATACTGTTGATGTAATAAGTGCTATAATTATTTTGCAAGACTATATGAATTTTATACAGAATAAATAGTTTTTATTTTATTTCGTATGTTACTGATTTATAGTTTAAATAATAAATTATTATTTTTCATTTAAATTATTTGGCTAATCACAGATAGCTCTTGTTTAGACCAATGGAAATCAAACGAATAAAATAATTTCGAGCACTTACTTTTATCTGATAGACTTGCAAGGTTGTAGTAAAAGTAGAAAAAGTACTGAATCGAGATTTTTAAATAGAGTACAAATATTTTAATTTAAATATTTAAAAGTTATTCAAAAGCATTAAATCCTGTGATGTCCATTCCAGTAATTAATAAATGTATGTCGTGAGTACCTTCATAGGTTATCACGCTTTCTAAATTCATCATATGTCTCATTATAGGATATTCACCAGTAATACCCATTCCTCCATGAATTTGACGGGCCTCGCGAGCAATTTGAATTGCCATATTAACATTATTTCTTTTTGCCATACTTATTTGAGCAGGGGAGGCACGATGTTCATTTTTTAAAAGCCCTAAGCGCCATGTTAAAAGTTGAGCCTTAGTAATTTCGGTAATCATTTCAGCTAGTTTTTTTTGAGTTAATTGAAATGCTCCAATTGGTTTGCCAAATTGAATTCGCTCTCTACTATATCTGAGTGCACTATCATAACAATCCATTGCGGCACCAATAACACCCCAAGCTATTCCAAAACGAGCACTATTTAGGCAACTTAAAGGGCCTTTTAAACCTTTAATATTTGGTAATATATTTTCTTTAGGAACTTTAACATTATCAAAAACAAGTTCTCCTGTGGCACTTGCTCTCAAACTCCATTTACCGTGAGTTTCGGGAGTAGTAAATCCTGGCATTCCGCGTTCAACAATAACTCCTCTTATTTCTCCTTCACCGTCTTTAGCCCACACAACTGCAATATCAGCAAATGGAGAGTTGCTTATCCACATTTTGGCACCATTCAAAATTACATTTTTATCATCCCCTGCATCTCTAAAGTTGGTAATCATTCCTGATGGATTACTACCGTGGTCCGGTTCGGTTAATCCAAAGCAACCCATTAAATCGCCCGAAGCTAATTTTGGTAAGTACTTATGTTTTTGTTCTTCGCTACCATATGTATAAATAGGAAACATAACTAGCGAACTTTGAACTGATGCTGTGGAACGAAGTCCACTATCGCCTCGTTCTAATTCTTGCATTATCAAGCCATAAGAAATTTGATCTAAGCCTGCTCCTCCAAATTCAGTTGGTATATATGGTCCAAACGCACCAATTTCAGCTAATCCTTTTATCCATTGTTTAGGAAAAGTATTTTTTTGGCAAGCCTCTTCTACTATAGGGCTAACCTCTTTTTTTACCCAAGCTCGAGCAGTTTCACGAATTAATTTATGTTCGTTGGTTAATAACTCATCCATTAAATAGTAATCGTGAGCTTGAAAATTATCGCTTGCCATATTGAAATATAATATACTACAAATTTAGTAAATAAACAAGCTAAACAAAAGATTGTTTAATTCAGAGGAAGCTGAGATTAATTTAAATAACCTTTATTTATTAATATTTGATTGTTAAAATGAATAAACATTGATTTTGTTGAGAATTATAGATTAATCAGCAAAATAGGCTTTATTATAAAATTATTTTTGTATTATAAATGGGAACTAAACGAAAAAGTGAAATGAGTTTGAAAGAAGTAATTGCATTAATTACTTTATTAGACGATCCGGACGAAGTAATTTATTCGCAAGTAAAAGAGCGTTTTGTTATTTTGGGCCCCCCAGCAATCCCACATTTAGAAACTGCTTGGGAGAACAGTTTCGATGCCATTATGCAAAAAAGAATTGAAATTATTATTCATACTATTCAGTTTGAAATTCTTCAAAAAGCTCTAAAAAAATGGGCTACAGAAGAACAAGAAGATTTATTAAAAGGAATATTAATCTTGTCTAGGTATCAATATCCGGATTTAGATGAAGCTAAAATTAGAAAGTCTCTTGATCAAATAAAACAAGATGTTTGGCTTGAGTTGAATGATGATTTGACAGCTCTTGAAAAAGTGAAAGTATTAAATCATATTTTATTTGAAGTTCATCAGTTTACCGGAAACATTACAAATTATCACGCACCACAAAATTCATTTATTAATAATGTTCTTGAAAGTAAAAAAGGAAATCCTTTAATGCTGAGTGTTTTGTATATGTTAATTTGCAAAGAGTTAAATATTCCTATATATGGCATTAATCTTCCACAGCATTTTGTTTTAGCTTACTTGAATGATTATGCCAATTTAATAGATGTCAATAACAAAACCTTATCAAACAATATTCTTTTTTATATAAACCCCTTTAGCAAGGGCTTAATGTTTAATCAAAAAGATATCGATCAGTTTTTAAAACAATTAAATTTAGAACCCGAAGCAAAGTATTATATTCCCTGTAGTAATAGAGAAATAATTAAAAGAGCACTAAATAATTTAATTTTTTCGTATGAAAAATTGGGATATCTTGAAAAAGTTGATGAATTAAAAGGTTTGGATAAACAACTTTAACTTATTATGATTTTTTTCGTTGATTAAGCTCGTCTCTTATTTTTGAGGCCATTTCGTACTTTTCATTTTCTAAAGCCCATTGAAGAGTGTTTCTTAATTCTTCGCTACTCTTGGATTTAAATTCATATGTATTATCTTTTTGAAAAGAATCTTCAATGTGCAGTTCAGCAATTTTCGAATTTTCAGATAATATATTTGAGTCCATATCTCCATCCAGAACAATACCTGCACTTTTTAAAATAGACTCATTTGTAAAAATATGGCAATTAAATCTAACTGCTAAAGCTATCGCATCACTTGTTCTGGCATCTATATCAAATTCTTTAGAGCCATCAGAACAAATAAGTTTTGCAAAAAAAACACCTTCAACTACACTATAAATAGTAACTTCTTTTAAAATAATATTGAAGGTAATTGCAAAAGATTTAAACAAATCGTGAGTTAAAGGTCGGGTAGGGGTCATCTTTTCAAGTTCGATTGCAATGGCCTGTGCTTCAAACCCTCCAATAACAATTGGTAATCTTCTTGAACCAGAACATTCTCCTAAAACTAAAACATATGCACCACTTTGATTATGGCTATAAGATAAACCTACTATTTCTAAACGAATCTTTTTCATTAATTGTATCCTAAATTACAATTTTTTTACAATTAATTTTGATTTTGTTTAAATTTTTTAATAGCAATTGTTAATTTAGGTAGAATTGAAAAAGCATCGCCTATAATGCCATAATCAGCAGATTTGAAAAACGGTGCGTCTTTATCATTATTTATTACAACTATGGTTTTACTTCCATTAACTCCTGCTAAATGCTGAATGGCCCCAGAAATACCTATAGCTATGTATAAATTTGGTCGAATGGCAACGCCAGTTTGTCCCACATGCTCGTGATGCGGCCTCCAATGCAGGTCTGCTACAGGTCTAGAACATGCAGTTGTAGCGCCTAATGAATTTGCTAAATCTTCAACAATTCCCCAGTTTTCGGGACCTTTTAAACCTCTACCTGCACTAACAACTAATTCTGCTTCAGGAAGCGGAATCATTCCAACAACATTATCTGATTTTATTTCTTTGATAATAATTTTTGAATTAACATTTGTTAAATCAACATCCAAATCAACAATTGTTGATTTATTTTGGCCTGATGTTAAGGGGAAACTATTTGGTAAGATAGCAATAATTTTTATTTCGCTATTAATTTTGTAGGTTGCTGTGGCTTTTCCAGAGAAAACATTTTTGTTTACTTCAAAAGAATCGCCTTTAATAACAGGATAATCAACAGCTCCAGATACCAATCCAGCTTTTAATTTTGCAGATAATCTCGGCGCAATCGCCTTACCATTAATATCAAATGCAAAAATAATAACTTTAGATTTTTCCGATTTTGCTATTTGTTCCATCGCAGCAGAAAGTAACATGCTGTCTGATTTTAATGCATCGTTTTTAACGGAAATTATTTTTGAAGCCCCAGCTAAACCAATTTCTTCAAGTTGACTTTGATTTGCATTATTTACAAATGCAGTAACAGAAGATCCAGTTAATTCGGCTATTTTTGCCCCATAATTAATACATTCTAATGATGCTTTTTTTACTCTGCCTTTATTTATTTCGGTGTAAACTAAAACTGACATAATTGTTTAATATTAAAAATGTATAAATTAAATTACTTTTGCCTCTGTGTGCAATAATTTTACTAAATCGTCTAAATCATCTTCATTCATCAATTTACAGGAGGTTCTTCCTGCATTTAAAACATATGAGGTGATAGAAGTTAAGTTATTATGATTAGTTGATGAAATAACAGTTAGTGGTTTAGTTCTTGCCGCCATAATTCCTCTCATGTTCGGAATACGTTGCTCTGCCATACCTTTTGCACAACTTATTACTAGGGGTAATTCACACTCCACTATTTGAGAACCACCATCTATAACATGTTCTATCGTGGCTTTATTTGAATTGATTTCTAATTTAGTTGCTAGAGATACAAAGGGTAAATCTAAAACACCAGCAATTATACCCCCTACCGAAGAGCCATTATAATTAATGGTTTCTTTTCCCACTAATATTAAATCGTAATTATTTGATTTTGCGTAATTCGCAATTTGTTCTGCTACATAAAAAGCATCTGGCTCCGCCGAATCAATTCTAACTGCATCATCAGCTCCTAAAGCTAATCCTTTTCGAATTGTTGGTTCGCTATCGATTAAACCAACGTGAATTAGAGTTATCTGTTGTGCTAAATTAGCTTCTTTTAATTCAAGAGCTCTAACTAATGCATACCACTCGTCGTAAGGATTAATAATAAAAGTTACTCCAGCATTATTAAATTGAGTATTACCATCGTTAAATTGAATTTTTGCTGTAGTGTCTGGTACATTACTTATTGCAACTAAAATCTTCATTCATTAAAATTTAAGAAGTGCAAAAATAATAAATTAATTATTTAAAGACAATTCGATTT
>SYAL01000043.1 GCA_005787585.1 Bacteroidota bacterium | reverse complement strand
CATTTTTGTTATATAAATAAATTAATTAATTGTAAAGTACGCGCTCCTGCCGCAGAAGAATTCGGTTCTGGCCAAACTTTTCCAATTATTAAAACATGTTGGGTCAAAATTTAAACTTTATTTATCAATGATGTATTAGAGTTTTTTTTAATTTATTAAAAATAACTTTATTTTTTTGATTAATAGGATCAAAATTATATTATAACATTTATAAATATATTTTAGTCAGTTTTTTCTGATTTAATGATTCACTAAACCATTTTTTTTATCACGCTATAGAGAATTTAATTAAATAGAAATTTATGCCATATAAGCACAAGGAAACTAGATAAAATAATAAGCCCGTTTGATTTATTATAATTAAAAATTATATTTGAGTTTAATTGAGGAAGGCGGAGCCAAGAATACTATAAAAAAACTTGAAATTATAATAAGTAAAAAAATAATGTCCATAAAATAGCGGAAATAATTCAAAAAAGTGTAATGATTTACAATATATTCAATAATTATTGTAATACAAATTAGCAAAACGATTGCGATATATACCTATGTGAGCGATAAAAATATCAAAAAAATTATTTCACTGTTTGATTGTTTATAAAAAAATGATTAAATTTAATAAATTCAATATTAGCCAGTTTATGGGTGGTATAAACACGTTAGCTAGAAAAGGACAATCCTTCATTTATCGGTCAAAATGGGATAAAAATTATCTTATTATGGATTTCGTTTATGGCGATGGATGTTTAAATTATTGCTCACTGTTGGAACCTGGAACCCGTTGCAATTAATTTTATGAGAGACAAAGAAAAGACATATCACGACTACGTGATTAAAGACGGCAAATTCATTGGGAAATTCAATGAAATGTATACTGAGTTTGATGACCCCTGGACGCAATCTAATCAACCAAATAAGTATTCAAGAATGGCTGGAATTATGCACATAAAAAACTTCAATATTAAATCTATTTTAGAGTGCGGTTGTGGACTGGGCTATTATGCGGACTGGGTAAAACGTGAAACCCAAATTACTCCAAAAAGCATTGATATTTCCTCTGTTGCCATTGAAAAGGCAAGAAAATTATTTCCGAATTTAGATTTTGAAATAGTAAACATTTCCACTGAGCTATCAAGGTTTAATAACTATGACTGCGTAATATTTTCAGAAATTATATGGTATATACTTCCAAACTTAATTGATATATTTAAGATACTTGAGAAAGATTTTAAGGGAAAATATCTTTTAGTTAACCAAGTTTTTTATAAAGGAACACAAAAATATGGTACCGAATATTTCACCAATTTAAATGAATTCATAAACTATGTACCATTCACTTTACTTGGGCAATGTGAAGCAACAACTATTAATGACAGTACAATTGAAACATCGACAATTTTCAAAATACAATAAACTACTTGTAACTGCTGTATGGGGGTGGAAAGATTTTGTCAGGAAATACTTGTTATAAAGATAAAATCGTTGGCTACTATAAAGGCGAAAAGGTAAGTTCGGGAAACACAAATTGGAAATACAAAATAACTACTAAATGATAATTTTCTTTGTACATAAATATTTTCTTTGTAAAATTGAGAAACATAAATGGAGACCAGAACCCATCTAAAAAACGGGGCGATTTCTAATGGCCATATGATTAGGAAAACTAAATTTAATACAAATGAAAACACTAGCATTTAATTCAGGGGCATAATCAGTCTCGTTGGCGTTAATTGGTATTTTATTTAAAATTCAATATTGGACATGTGCTAATATATTATTAATCCTTGGGCTTGGTATTTGTTCAATAATTTTTATACCAAGTGTAGCAAAATATTTATACTACAAAAGTTAATAAATATTTTAGGCAGGCTTGTCTTTTGACTGTATTATGAACAAGTAGAATTGCAAATCAAGAAATAATTATTTCATTTACGATTTTGATAATAAGTGTATTTTTCTTTATTGTATTGTTTCCGAAATCTCAAATGATTAAAGTTTGTATTTACATAGAGGAAAATATAAGAAAATATTCTGACTACTATAAAGATTTTGAGAACAATCAAAACATTACAGACAACCCAGTCAATTTAGGAATTCTAAACAGTAACACAATTATAACGACAAAAAAAATGTAAAGCTACTTTACAGTAAGCATGAAGTATGTGGACTGAGGTTTAAGTTTGAAAAAATTTATGACAAATATTAAAATCATTATCCAAGAAGAAATTATGGAACTAGCATTTAAGAAAGTTAGTTTTGACGAATCAATAATTAAATCTAAATTATTGGATTCAATCTCAACAGTTGATTTAATTGTTTCGATAGAGGAACTAATTGGGAAGGAAATCCCCCAACATTTGGTCAATGAAGAAAATTTTGACACAATCGATTGTATTTATGAAACACTAAAAAAATATAATTTGTATTAATGAAAAAAATAATTCTGATTTATTTTGTTCCATTATTTATTGTTTTCTCTTGCTTATTTTTATTCAGTAGTAAAATAAATTCCATATTTTTTTATTCGAAAGTTAATCTTACAATTGATTCCTCTTTTAAGTATCTCGAAAATTTCCGAAATACGCCATTTTATGAAGATCAATTTTTAACTAACAATGACAGTTCAGAAACTATTTTTATTTTAGGTTCTTCAGAACTTACAGGGAATTTGGAAGCTCATCCTTTTAATTTTATTTCTCGCTATTTTAAAACAAAAATAAAAGGAATAGGACATGCCGGTAATCAATGTTTTTCTATATACTCCCAATTGCTTGCTAATGAAAATCTCTTAAAGAATGCTCCTATTATTATCGTGTTATCTCCAGGATGGTTTTCTGAAAGTGCTAATGGCACCTCATCGTCTATATTTCTGGAGTTTAATTCATCTAGATTTCTAAATAAAATATTTCAGAATGATTCAATTCCCCAATTTAAAAAATATGAAGCAAAACGAATATCTAGCTTATATAATGAATTTAGCAATCCAGATTTATCCATTAGAATGTTTTTTTTAGAAAATCAATCCTCAAAAAATATTCTATCTAAGTTTTTCTATTTTCCTATAATTGAAATATCCAAAGTATTAAATACTTTTAATTTAGAACTGACAGATACAAAAAACAAAAAAACCTATATTATTGAGAGAAAATCTATTGTTGCCGAATCAGTTAAAATCAATTGGGATAGTATTTTTAACATTAGCAAACAAGAACAACTTAATAATTGCACAAATAATAAATGGTATATCGACAATGAATATTATTCTAAATATACTAATGGTAAAACAAAAATGATTGATATAGTAAAGGGTAAGAATAATCAAGAATTAAAAGATTTCAAGATGTTATTAAGTCTTTTAAAAACAAAAGAAGTAAATGCTTCTTTTATTATACTACCGTTAAATCCATATTGCTATATAAATTCTGACGAGCTTACGCCACTTATTAATTCATTACAAAACGATATATTAAAAAATGATTTTTCTTGTATGAATTTTTGGAATACCGATACAGCAAAATATGATAAAGGTATTTTAAAAGATATAATGCATTTGAGTAATTATGGATGGTACAAAGTGGACGAATTTATTATAAAAAAGTATAAACTATTGAAATGAAAACAACATTTATCTCTCGTTTTTTTTTAAACTGTTTATGGTATTTGATTATCGTATTAGCTTTATATTTTTTATACAGCCCTTTAAACGATAATCCAAAAAATAAAGTAAATTCATCTGTCCAATTTGTATATCAACAATTTTAAAACATGGCTCCTTTTAGTTCGATTAGTTTTTATATCATTATTACTCTATTTATAGGGATAATTTACATATTCAGATTTTTTCTTTCTAATAATTATTATAAACATTTGTTAGCGATTCTTAATTTTTCATTTTTATATTTTGCATTTCCAAAACCATATCATTTTTTTATTCTGGTTGGATTCTCATATTTTGCCACATTCTTAATTTCTAATGTACTTAAATTTAAAAAAAAAATATGGGGAATACTTATTCTTCTTTTACCCATGCTCTTAGTAAAATTTGATTTACGAATTGACTTTTACCCTTTTAAATTGAATGACTTTTTATCTTTTGCAGGCTTGTCGTATGCAAGTTTTCGTATTATGGGATATTATATGGACAAATCCCAAAATGAAAAAATGATAGACTTTGTTACCTATTTTAATTTTTTATCTTTTACCCCCACATTATTAATTGGCCCTATTGATAAACTCAATCGTTTCAAGGCTTCGCAAGATATTGGTTTTTTGGCCATTAATTCAGAAAACTTTATAATTGGTTGGAACGCATTCGTAAAAGGAGTTGCGTTTAAATACATTATTTCAGAATTAATTGATAGATATTGGCTTAACTTATTTCCTGAAACGAGCAAAGAAATTTTTCATGTGGCAAACAGCATGTATGCATATTATTTCTTCTTGTTTTTTGATTTTTCTGGCTATTCTTTTATGGCATTGGGTATTGGCAAAATGATGGGTATAAATGTACCTATCAATTTCACAAATCCATTTCTTGCTATAAATCCTCAGGATTTTTGGAGGCGATTTCATATCAGTTTAGGAGATTGGTTAAAAGACTATTTTTTTACTCCCTTGTATTTATTTTTAACTAGAAAAAAGAGATTGAAAAAATATCCAATTGCTCGTCAAAATATGGCTTTAGTATTAACATTCTTATTGATGGGGTGTTGGAACGGACTCAGATTTAATTATATATTAAGTGGTTTTTTGTTTGGTGTATTTTCGGCTATACATAATACCTATATTTTTCAGTGCAAAAAGAAAAGTAGGGATGTTTTTTTTGGTAATTTAAATCCTTTAATGGTAAAAATAATTAGCATTTTCATAATGTTCAATTTAGTATCAATTGCCATGTATATTTTTAGTGGTCGGTGTCCATATTAATTTATAAGAAAAATGAAATACAATTTTAAAACAAAACAATTTACAGAAATTGATGTTTTATCAAAAAAACTTTCTATTGCAGGAAGCGACAAAGACATTGATTGGGAGACTTTAAAACTAAAAACAGAACAACTCACTGCTGTAATTCATAAAATTGATATACCCAAGGGGCATCCTGTTATTATATATGGACATAAAGAATATTTATTTCCCATAGCTATATTAGCCTGTATTCATTCTAACACTACCTATATTCCAATCGATAAAATTTATCCAATTGAACGAATTAAAAAGATAATTGAAATAACAGGCTCTCAAATAATAATAAATTGTTCTAATGAAATTTTAGATATTAAATTTTCCGTTAATATCGATTCTACATTAAATCTTATCTTTAATTTTAATCCGGATTATTCTAAAAAAATTCATGAAACTATAGAAGACCATCTTCAATACATCATGTTTACATCTGGATCCACAGGTGAGCCTAAAGGTGTTCAAATTACTCAAAATTCAATTTTAACCTTTCTTGACTGGGCTAACAAAGATTTTGGTTTTACCGCGGAAGATGTTTTTATGAATCAAGCCCCTTTTTCCTTTGATGTTTCACTTTGCGACATATTGAATTCTTTTTCACTAGGAGGAACACTTGTTTTAACATCTTCTGAAATAGTAAAAGATAAGGAAGTATTTTTTAATCGTTTAATATCTTATAACTGTAGCGTTTGGACATCTACTCCTTCTTTTGCATATTTATTTCTAAGACATTCTGACTTTAATTCAGGAAACATCCCATCAATAAAAACATTCTTCTTTATGGGTGAAGATTTGCCAAATCGTACTTGTAACATTTTAAAAAAATCGTTCAAAAATGCAAGAATATTAAATGCTTATGGGCCAACAGAAGCAACCATTATTACGACTTTAGTCGAAATTACAGATGCTATAATAAATCAATACCCAGTATTGCCTATTGGATACCCAATGCCAGAATGTAAAATATTAATTAAGAAAATAAACTCTGAAGATAAGGAAGGCGAATTGGTTATTGTTGGTGATCATGTATCTATAGGATATTTTAATAATAACGATTTTAATAAACAAAAATTCTTCATTCATGAAGGGAAACGAGCGTTTAGAACAGGTGATTTAGCTTATTACGAAAACGATATGGTATTTTGTATAGGCAGAAACGATGATCAAGTTAAAATGCACGGATTTAGAATTGAACTTAATGAAATTAGCAATATAATTTGCGAAAATGAATTAATTTTAGATGCTGTTACAATTGCCTTGAAACGAAACACCGAAGTAAAAAAAATTATAAGTTTTGTAATATTAAAAGATTTTATTGAAAGAGAAATTTTATTCGAACAACTAGATGTATTTTTAAATCGAACTTTACCATATTACATGATACCCGGTGATATAGTTGTTGTAAAAAGTTTCCCATATAACTCAAGCCACAAAATAGACAAAAATAAACTCGTTGATAATTATCTAAAACAGCAATTTAATAATACCTAATTTTTAAAAATCTTAATTGAATAATACAGCCGAGAAACAGTATCGATCAGTATAAAAAACAAAAAAACTAAATTCCAACTGTACAATAATAATGTGTGGCTCGAAAAGATTGATCCTTGTGCGCATCTCACTTCGGGTTGTCAAAAGCTTGCGCATTCTGAATTTTAGTATATTTATAAAAGCAACAATCAACTCCTTAACTATTAATTAATTATGATTAATTCAATCAAATTACTATATTTGTATTTCAATGCAAAAATTGCGGTTATATATATCAATAATATTTTTAGCGTTGTTGGTTATTCCAATGGCGGAAAAATTACAACACGAACTAGAGCATTTAACCGAAGATCACTGCGGTACTCAAGGTTTGCACTATTGCGTATCTGAGCACTCTTGCCATATTTGCAACTATGTTTTTTCTACATCAGGATATATTACTACAGATAATGAAGAACTAAAATTAAATCCTTTTGCAAAGAATCTTTTAATTTTAGCAATCTCCTCAAATCCTATATTTTCACCTAAATATACTTTTTCGCTTAGGGGTCCCCCTGCTTGTTAATTCAACTAATTTATTGTGTTTCTAAACTGATTGTATAATCCCAAGGGCTTATCTTTCAATTTCCGTATACATATAAATATCCTTTAATCATATTCATTATTGTGAATCCAATTTTTATTAGTCAATAATTCAATTAACCATGAAAAAAATTTCAGTAATCTTACTACTTAGTTTCCTGGGCTTAGGTAAAATAAAACTCTTAAATCATATTCTTAATAATAAGTAAAATCCAAAAATAAAAGATAAGATATGATAGAACAAATTTCAACATACAATAACTTCGATAATGCGTAAGCTTTATGTTCACATATTCTTCTTTATTACTGCTACAAATTTTTTGGCACAACAAATTCTATTGCCAAAAACGGAATGCAATCTTTCTTTACAAGGAAAAGTAATTGACGAACATGATAAATCTGCTTTAGAGCTTGCCACAATTTATATTAAGGAATTAAATACCACAGCAACCAGTGATGAAAATGGAAATTACGAATTCAAAAATATTTGTCCAGGAATTTATAACATCAAAATAAATCACTTCAATTGCCAACCTTTAGAAGAAAAAATAGTACTAACTAAAAATACCGTAAAAAACTTTTTTCAAGAACATCATGCTAACCAATTAAATCAGGTTGAAGTCTCAGCAAAAAAAATAGAAGAACAATCTATACAAATAAGAAATGACGTGTCGGCTGAAAAATTAAATCAATCAAAAGGACAATCGCTTGGCGAGGCATTAAAAAATATAACTGGTGTAACAACCCTTAATACAGGTAATTCAATTTCAAAACCTATAATTCACGGTATGCACAGCAACCGTGTTCTTGTTATAAATAATGGCATAAGGCAAGAGGGCCAGCAATGGGGTATAGAACATGCTCCTGAAGTTGATCCATTTATTGCCAATAAAATATCGGTAATAAAAGGAGCCAATAGTGTTCGATACGGTTCAGATGCAATTGCAGGAGTTATTCTGGTAGAAGCAAAACCAATGAGAGACAGTGCAGGAATTAGTGGAGAAGTAAACTTGGTTGGAATGAGCAACGGCAAAGCTGGAACATCCTCTGCATGCCTAGAGGGAAAATTTAATGAGTTAAAAGCTTTTTCGTGGAGAGTGCAAGGAACATTAAAGCAATATGGTACGGTGTCGGCACCAAACTATATTTTGATTAATACAGGATCAAATGAATATAATTTTTCCTATGCTCTTGGTTGGAAAAAAGAAAATTATGGTATTGATATTTTCTATAGTCAGTTCAACACTACACTTGGCATTTTTGGTGCCTCGCATATTGGAAATCTATCTGATTTAAAAAATGCTTTTAAGAGTGAGATACCATTAGAAACAGGGCCTTTTACTTACGAAATTGTTCGACCCTTTCAACATATCGAGCATGAATTATTTAAAGCAAAATCATATCTTCTAACTGGAGAAAATGGAAAATTATCTCTTACATACGCTCGACAATATAATTTACGATATGAGTATGATAAACACCGACCTTTAGATGATTCGCTTGTTAACTTGGATAAACCCGATCTGCAATTTGAATTAACATCCCACTCAACAGATTTAATATGGGAGCACAATAGTTTTAAACACTTCAATGGGAGCATCGGAGTTAGCGGAATAACTCAAGGAAATACATATGAAGGGAGAGTATTAATTCCAAATTTCAGAAGTCATAATGGTGGCATTTTTATGATTGAGAGATGGAGAAAAAATAGATTTGAATTAGAAGGAGGAGTTCGATACGATTATAGGTGGATGCAAATTTACAAGTATCAATATATTGCAAACGCAATTTATGAATTAATCAGCCCTATTCATAAATTTGAAAATATTACCGGGAATTTAGGGGCAATATTTAAAAAAGATTCAACTTTAAATATTTCCTTAAACTTTGGTTCGGCATGGAGAGCGCCATCGGTTAATGAATTATACAGCAACGGTTTGCATCACGGAGCAGCCGCACTTGAGTTTGGTAATAATAAACTTCAATCAGAAAGAACAAACAACATCATTTTTACAACTAGATACACTCCTTCAAAAAAATTAATGGTTGAAATATCTACTTATTATCACTACATAACTAATTTTATTTATCGCAAGCCCTCCTTATATCCAATTGTTACAATTCACGGTGCATTTCCTTCATTTAATTATACACAAACAGATGCGAGCTTATTAGGTTGCGATTTTTACCTCAATTATAAGATAAACAAACAATTTGAAATTACCTCTAAAGCCTCTTTACTAAGAGCATGGGATATTACGGAGAATAATTGGTTAATGATGATGCCTTCTGATAGATACGAAGCCGAAATAATTTACCGCTTTAAAAAATATAAAAAAATAAATTCATCCTATTTATCGGCATCAACACTTTTTGTTACTAAACAATGGCGTGTTCCAGCTAATAGCGACTTTGCTCCCCCACCAAGAGAATACTTTTTATTCAATATTCACAGTTCATGTTCTTTTAAAATAAAAAATCAAAATATTGAATTAGGCTTCAGTATATTTAATTTACTAAACCAAACTTATCGTGATTACCTTGACAGATTTAGATACTTTACTGACGCAATCGGTAAAAACTATGTTGTTCGTTTAACTGTTCCATTAAATATATTAATAAATAATAAATCAATAAAAAAGTAAACCATGAAATCAAATCAGTACAAACTAATCTTATACGCTTTTATGCTGCTAAGCGTAATATGGGCCTGTAAAAAAGATGAGGACCAAGTTAAATTACCGCCATCAATTTTAAACTCACCTGAACTAATTACAAGCATGGTGCTAAGGTTTACAGATTCCACCAACATATCAAATATAATATTTGCGGAGTTCCGAGATCCTGATGGCCGAGGTGGAAATTCTTACACAAAGTTCGATTCAATTAAATTAAGTTCGAACAAAACGTATTTTTTAAACGTTATAATTTTAGACGAAACAAAAAATCCGCTTGATACAATTTCTAAAGAAATTTTAAAAGAAGCTAAAGATCATCTTTTCTGTTTTACGCCTTTGGGTTCAAGTGCCGTTGTTACAATAACTGATAAAGACGAAAATAATAACCCTGTTGGCCTACAATCAAAGTGGAGAACAAGTTCAGCTGGCAATGGCTTTATGAAAATAGTTTTAAAGCACCAAGCTAATGGCTTAAAAAATGGAACCTGTTCGCCTGGTGAAACAGATATAGAAGTAAACTTTAATACTAAAATACAATGAAAAAAGTAATAAAAAACCAAACAAGAACAATAGTAGTATTCATCTTTCTTTTTATTTTGATAATACCAACGGCATGCAACAAAAGCAAATATAGATCCCGAAAATTAGACGGTGATAAATGGATAGCTAAAGAAATGACTGTAGATGGTGTTGCAGAAACATCCCCTCCTGAATTGCTATTTAAAGAATGTGATATTTATAAAGAATCCTGCTCCGGAACATGGATAACGCCTAATGGCGGTAGAGGGCAGTTTGCATGGCAATTTCGAAATAAAGGAAAAGAATTTGAACTATCAAACCAAACAGATCATGTACATGGTATTGAAGATGTAAAAGCAGGAGAACAGTGCATTAAATACACAGGCGTTTATACTGTAATTGAAAGCAAATTTAAGAGCTTAGTTATCGAATCAGAAATAACTAGTGGATTTACTGGTAAGAAAGTTAAAATAGAATTTGAAAAGAAAGATTAATTAAAACAAATCAATAACCAACAAAAACAAAAAAAATGAAAACAAAAAACAAAATGATGATGGTGTTATCCATCGCAGCAATAATTGGCTTGAGCTCTTGTAAAAAAACCTACGAATGCCATTGTGATACAAAGGCAGGCGGCGAAGAGCATTTTGATGTTAAAAATACCAAATCAAAAGCTGAAAGCGAGTGTAAAGCTAAAGGAGAAAACAGTTCAGTTTATTCAAGCTGTGAGATTGAATAGTTGTAAACTAAACAAGGCCGTACTATAGTGCAGCCTTGTTTTAAATTTTATTTATTTTAAAATTTTAAATTTGATACAGCTTTTAAAGCTTGTGATCTTTAATCACGTTTTCGTTATACACTTTAAACTTATTAATCGCTTAAGTTGCTAACTTAAATCAATTTTTAGTTGAACTAAACTAACATCTTTAAAACTTTTTACTAATTAGTCATTGATTTAGTAATTTAACACTTTATCAATTTAACTTAAAGTAAAATTTATAATATATCCAGAAAATATCGATAAAGTATTAGTAATGATTGATGTTAAAGAATTAACTAAAGCCAATGAAAATGTGCCATAGAGTATGGTTATGTTTGTGCAATTAAGTATTTCCTGGTTACTACTTACTACAATTACTAAATTACTGTCTACATAATTAAAATTAAAATAGCTTCATGAATAAGTAATCTTCAAATTTCTTACCGTACACTATGTTCATCCATTTTCGTTTTTTTACCAAAGAATATAATTAATTCTGAATAGTAACAATTATTGTTATAAGCTCTGCTAAGTATTGGCCAAATCATTGCTGTTATGAAAAGATTTTAGACCAAAGACTTATAATATTAACTAATCATAGGTGATGTATGAGTAAGACTATTAATATTTATTCATTAAATTTATATTTGTAGTTGTAGCAAGTTTTAAAATCTAAAGAAAGTTTTATGGATAATCAAAAATTAGTTTTTCAAATCAAGTTTAGTTTTAAAATCCCCGCTTTTGACAAGCCCGAAAAACGATAATGATAAAAAAAATAAAAAAATATTCCCCTTTACAAATCTTCCAAAGAAAATAATGTAATGAGAAAAATATTTTTATTCCTAGTGCTAATCTTTATTAGTGTTTTTTGTTTCTCTCAAAGTCGATACATCTCTGTAATAACAAAAAAAATTGTGTACTCAAGGGATGGTGGAATCTGTAAATGTTGTGGAAGCTCTACAAGTTTAGAATATGACCATATCACACCATACTCTTGCGGAGGAAGTAGCGATGTTTCAAATATTCAGTTACTTTGTCAAAAATGTAATCGAAGCAAGTCAAATAGTTGTAAATGTAAAGTACATAGTAGGATAATTGGAACTAATTGTTGTGAAAAAAATATAACCAAAAAGTCGTCAGGTACTTCAAGCCAATGCACCGGAACAACAAAGAAAAAAACTAGATGCAAAAATAAAACAACCAATTCAAATGGTCGATGTCATCTACACTAAGTTATAAAAAAAATTTAAATATTATGAAAAAGACAATTATGTTCGCAATAGACCTCAAAACTGAAGAAATAATCGTTTCAGAATCTGATAAAGGAAGTAACAAAGTAAATTTCATTGAACGAATTCAACGTAAAGAAAATGAATTACTATTTGATGCTATTGTTACCTTAACCAGAGTCACAAATTCTAACGATTTTGATATTGCGATTTTTAGGGCTATGGATAAAGTTTGCCAGATGATTTATTGTAAACATGTTGAAAATAAAATGTAAACTTAACAAAATATATAGTGAAACCAAGTAATATGGAGGGTCGTTAAACACATAAAATGCCCACAAGAAATTAGTGGTTCTGTATTTTGTATAACAATGAATTAATTAATCAATATTTTGTATTTCGATTTAATTTCATTGGTGGTAGACAGATTTGTGCATCAAATTCGCAAAATCTTTTAGATGTATAACGTTAGAGGCAAGTTAAAAAAAACAACAAACTGATTTACGTAAGATTGACCCAGTAGGACTGAATGATAAGTATCCTCCTTAAAAAAAATAGCAAATAACTAAAGCTTTTTCAATTAGAAAGATTTTTGGATATTTAAACATTTATACCTTTAATTAAATATTTTTGCTAGCTGGAAGCCAAAAAATCTTTATTCGATAGTTCTTAAAATATTAATTATGAATATAGAAAAACTTAAATTTCGAAAAAAATTATATAAATTTAATCGAAAGTGCTAAAGGAATTACTAAATTTACAAACAATTAAAAATATAATTATGTTCAAAAAATTTACAATTACAGACAAACTTCTATTTATTGCTGCACTATTATCATTAATCTTTTCAGAAATACTTTATTTCCAAGGTGAAAAAGAAGACGGTTCTTTTATTGGATTATGGGTTCCTTCTATAATAGCATTTGGTATTTATTTAAAATTAATTAATAATTCAAAAAATGATTGAAATTATCCCATATTTTGCTGGTCTAATAACTTTAATTTTTGGAATAGCTTTTTTTTTCGCTATTACACAACCAAACAATAAAGGAAAGTAATTTTTTAGAAAAATCATTACATTATTGTGTATTCTAATAATTAATATACTTATTTTAAATTTGTATTCAGGAGCTAGGCCACTTAAATATTTTTGTTAAATGCTCAGAAGATTAATTCGTGAAAATTGGATTTCATTTCAAGTTTTGAGGTTTATCAACAACAAACCATTATGTTATAAAACCTAAAACTTTATTTGGAATTTCAGTAAATATTAAAATTTCTAAGTAATACCTGCTCCGTGGCAACCTTTATATTTTTTTCCACTACCACATGGGCAAGGATCGTTGCGTCCAATTTTTGCATCAACTCTTATTGGCTGCGTTTTAGGTTTTTGTTGGGCATTTTGCTCCTCTATCGCATGCTCATCTCTAGTTTCGATTAATTTTTCTTTTTTTGCTTGTATTTGTTTTTGAGTAAAGCGGGCTTGTGGCTTATTATTTTCTTCGTTAGGTAATCCACCTTTCATTAAAAACGAAATCACCTCTTTATTTGCTTTAATAATCATTTCTTTAAATAAATTAAAAGACTCTAACTTATAAATTACTAAAGGGTCTTTTTGCTCAAGAGAAGCGTTTTGAACTGCTTGTTTTAAATCGTCAAGTTCTCGTAAATGTTCTTTCCAAGAATCGTCAATCATTGCTAAAACTACAGCTTTTTCAAATCCTAATATCAATTCTCGCCCTTTTGTTTCGAAAGCTTTCTTTAAGTTAACAACAACCTGAACTCCTCTAATTCCATCACTAAAAGGAGTTACAATATTTTCGAAATTGTTATTAGGATTAGTGTATACATCTCTAACTATTGGAAATGCTTGTTCGGCAACCAAGTGTATTTTTTCGGTGTAATGTTTTTGTGCAGCCTCAAATAGTTGTTGTATTAAATCATCTTCTTTACCATTATTAAATTCTTGTTCAGTAAATGGAGACTCAATACCAAAGTTTTTAATACACTCTAAATTAAAGCCATCAAAATCTTTTTGAGCTTGATAATCTTCAATGATACTAGCTGAAATTTCAAAAATCATATTTGCAATATCAATACTAAGTTTATCACCATACAAAGCATTTCGTCTCCGTTTATAAATCACTTCTCGCTGAGCATTCATTACGTCGTCATATTCAATTAAACGCTTACGAATACCGAAATTATTTTCTTCAACTTTCTTTTGTGCACGCTCAATACTTTTTGTTATCATACTGTGCTGAATCACTTCGCCCTCTTTTAATCCCATACGATCCATTAAAGAAGCAATTCGTTCGCTACCAAATAACCTCATTAAATTATCCTCTAAACTTGCAAAAAATTGCGAGCTTCCGGGGTCTCCTTGTCGGTCAGCACGACCTCGTAATTGTCTGTCTACCCTTCGACTTTCATGTCTTTCTGTTCCAATAATTGCTAAGCCACCAACTTCTTTAACACCTGGACCTAATTTAATATCCGTTCCACGACCAGCCATATTGGTAGCAATAGTTACAGTTCCAGCCATACCAGCTTCGGCAACAATATCAGCTTCTTTAGCGTGTAATTTCGCATTTAAAACATTGTGTTTTATACTACGTAATTTTAACATTCGGCTTAATAATTCTGAAATCTCTACCGTAGTAGTTCCAATCAAAACAGGTCGACCTTCAGCAACTAATTTTACAACCTCATCAATTACAGCATTATATTTTTCACGCTTAGTTTTATAAACTAAATCCTGTTCATCTTTTCGAGTCATTGGCTTATTAGTTGGAATTTCAGTAACATCCAACTTATAAATTGTCCAAAACTCTTGAGCTTCTGTAGATGCTGTACCAGTCATACCTGCCAACTTATTATACATACGAAAATAATTTTGTAATGTAACTGTAGCGTATGTTTGTGTAGCGGCTTCAATTTTTACATTTTCTTTTGCTTCTATGGCTTGATGAAGTCCGTCGCTATATCTTCGGCCTTCCATAATACGTCCAGTTTGCTCGTCAACAATTTTAACTTGTCCTCCATCGATAACGTATTCAGTATCTTTTTCAAAAACGGTATACGCTTTTAGTAATTGGTTTACTGTATGTATTCGTTCGCTTTTAATACTAAATTCACGCATAACAACTTCTTTTGCTAATATTTTTTCTTTGGCATCGGTTATGTTCTTTTCAATTTCAGCAATTTCATCACCTACATTAGGAATAACGAAAAACTTGGGGTCATCGCTATTGCCAGTTAAAAAATCTATTCCCTTTTCAGACAGTTCTACGTGATTATTTTTTTCGTCAATTGTAAAATAAAGTTCCACATCTATTTTATGCATTTCTTTATTTTGATCTTGCATATAAAAATTTTCTGTTTTTTGCAGAAGAGCTCTAACTCCTTGCTCACTTAAAAACTTAATTAATGCTGAATTTTTTGGTAAACCTCTATAGGCTCTTAAAAGTGGTATTCCCGCATCTTTTTCTTTACCATCCGCTACTAATTTTTTAGCATCAATAATGCATAATTGTAAATATTGTTTTTGAGCATTTATTAATTTTTCAATACGTGGCTTATATTCTATAAATTCGTGCTTATCGCCCTGAGGTGTTGGCCCACTTATAATTAAAGGGGTACGTGCATCGTCAATTAAAACAGAGTCAACCTCATCAACTATGGCAAAATTATGTTTGCGTTGAACCAACTCATCAACACTTCTAGCCATATTATCTCTCAAATAATCAAATCCAAATTCATTATTAGTTCCATAGGTTATATCGCAATTATATGCTTTACGACGCTCGTCTGTATTTGGATCATGTTTATCAATACAATCTACGCTCAATCCATGAAATTGAAATAAGGGTGCGTTCCATTCGCTATCACGCTTGGCTAAATAATTATTTACTGTTACAACATGAACCCCTCTTCCACCTAATGCATTTAAAAAAATTGGCAAAGTAGATACTAGTGTTTTACCCTCACCAGTTGTCATTTCTGAGATTTTTCCATCATGCAATACCATTCCTCCAATTAATTGAACATTATAATGAACCATATCCCATGTTATTTGATTACCTGCAGCTAACCAATTATTTTTAAAAATTGCTTTAGTACCTTTAATTTCAATATTTTTATGTGTTTTTGATAATTCTTTATCATAATCAGTTGCATCAACTTCTAATTCTTTGTTTTCTTTAAAACGACGGGCAGTTTCTTTTAATATAGCAAACGCTTGCGGAAGATTTTCAGAAAGAGCATCAGCTAAAGCACTTGTGATTTCAATTTCTAAATCATCAATTTCTTTATATAGATCTTCTTTTGTATTTATATCCATCTCCAAATCAGAATTAATCTCAGTTTTAATTGCAGTAATTCTCTCATTTTGAGTTTTAAAAGAAGATTGAATGGAAGTTTTTAGTTCGGATGTTTTTGCTCTTAATTCATTATTGGAAATAGAATTTAACGAAGTAAAAATTTCATTTATTTCTTCAACTTTAAAATCGAGGTTTTTAATATCTTTTTCACTTTTGGTGCCAAATATATTTTTAAGAAAATCAAACATAATTAAATAAAAATTTAGTAAATAAAGGTACAATAATTAAAGTAATTTTATTAGAATATTTTAATTGTTTTAGATTGAACTAAATAAAAACTATTGGATGTAGATAAAGTTGATTTTAAAGAAACATAAAATTTTATTTAATTATATTAATAAAACATATAAAACTCTAATATGTTAAGCGATAAATGATACGGCTGTGTATTTTTTAGCTCAAAATTGTTAAATACATTGCAAAATGATATATTTGCACCCTTAAATCAAAGAACAAGTAGAAATTAAGATTATGCAAAACAAAGGTGCTATAAAGTTATTTGCCATTTTATTAGGCTTGGCGTGTATTTTTTATTTATCATTTACATGGGTTACTCGAGGCATAGAAAGCGATGCTATTTTATACGCTGAAAACGCTTCAAATTCTGCTAAAGTAAAATTGGCTGCTCAAGACTATGCCAAAGGAAACACTTCAAAAGAATTAAGTTACATCGACTCATTAAAAAATCATATTGCCGATCGATATTTAGACTCGATGAAAAAGCAAAGTGTTTATGACATATTAATTGCTGAATATACTTACGAAGAATGTAAAAAGAATGAAATTAATTTGGGCTTAGATTTACGTGGAGGGATGAACGTAACCTTAGAAGTATCTGTAATGGATATTATTAAGAATTTAACAAACAACAACGCAGACATTAATTTTAATACTGCTTTAACCGAAACCCAAAAAAATCTGGGTGTTAACAATAATGATGATTTTATAACGCTATTTGAAGAAACATTTAAAAAAATATCGTCAAATGGTCGCTTGGCTCCACTTTTTCAATCTATCGAAAATAAAAATAAAATTAGTTACAATTCCAGTAATGATGATGTTATTAAATATATCCGTGAACGCGTAAATGAATCAATAGGTAACGCAGAGAAAACATTCAGATCAAGGATAGATCGTTTTGGTGTAACTCAACCAAATATTCAAAAATTAGAAGCAAGTGGCCGAATTTTAGTAGAACTTCCTGGTGTAAAAGATAAAGCTCGTGTTCGCGAATTATTGCAAGGAACAGCCAATTTAGAATTTTGGGAAACTTACGAAAATGGAGAAATTGCACCTCTTTTAGATAAAGCAAACATTGCAATTAGCAATTATTTAAATGGAAACAAAACAACTAAAATCGATTCAATAAAAATTGACTCGTTAAGTGTTAAAAATAATTCAACAATTGTAACTTCTACTGTTTCTTTTAAAGATACTACAAAAACAGATTCGAGTTCTGTTAAAACAGCTTCAGTAAATCCTCAAGATACTGCAATTAAAAATTTTATTAAGAGAGTTCCTTTATTCTCTTTTTATCAAAATGCATTTCCTTTAGTTCCTTTAAAAGGACGAGTTACTTTAGATGAAAAAGGAAATCCTAAAGCATATGCCGAGGGTGCTGTAATAGGTATTGCTACATCTAGATCTGATACAGCTAAAGTAAATCAATATTTAAAAATTGCACGCTCTAAAAATATATTTCCCTCTAAATTAAAATTTATGTGGGGTTCTAAAGAAGTTGAACAAAAATCAGAGGATGGAAAAGTTGTAGGTAGTTATTTCGAATTATTCGCTATTAAACAAACAGACAGTAAAGGTAAAGCCGCATTGAGTGGAGATATTATTACCGACGCTCGAAAAGATTACGATCAACGTCAAGGAGGTATTCCATTAATTAGTATGAGTATGAATTCTGAAGCTGCTCAAAAATGGAAATCTATTACAGGTAATAATAAAGGAAAATGTGTTGCTGTGGTCATGGATAACATGGTTTACTCTGCACCCAGAGTAAATTCTGAAATCTCTGGTGGTCAATCTCAAATTACAGGAAACTTTACTGATACTGAAGCCGATGCTTTAGCAGCAATTTTAAGTGCCGGTAAATTACCAGCTCCCGCTCATATTGTTGAAGAGAGTATTGTTGGTCCATCACTCGGGCAAGAAGCAATTGACTCAGGCTTACTTAGTTTTGTTATTGCTTTATTGGTTATTTTAGTTTTCATGGCCATGTATTATAACAAAGCTGGTTTGGTTGCAAACGTTGCTTTAATTGCCAATATGTTTTTTATCATGGGGATACTAACTTCTCTTGGTGCTGTATTAACTTTACCAGGTATTGCTGGTATCGTTTTAACCATTGGTTTGGCGGTAGATGCAAACATATTAATTTTTGAACGTATTCGAGAAGAATTAATTTTAGGAAAAAGCACTTCTCAAGCTATTAAAGAAGGGTTTAAACATGCCATGTCATCTATTATTGACTCCAATGTAACGCTCGCAATTTTAGCGATAATTTTATATGTATTTGGTTCAGGTCCAGTTCAAGGATTTGCAACTACTTTATTTATTGGTATTTGTACTTCATTATTTTCAGCCATCTTAATTTCAAGAGTTATTTTTGAGTGGATGTTGGAGCGTAAAATGGAAATTCCTTTTGATACAGGATTTAATAAAAATGCTTTCAAAAACATCTCAATTGATTTTGTTGGAAAACGTAAAATTTATTATGCCATTTCTACAATTGTAATAGTTTTAGGTGTTATATTCTATTTTAAAAATGGAGGATTAAACTTAGGCGTTGATTTTAAAGGTGGAC
Source organism: Bacteroidota bacterium (assembly GCA_005787585.1). Lineage (GTDB taxonomy): Bacteria > Bacteroidota > Bacteroidia > B-17B0 > Aurantibacillaceae > Aurantibacillus. The sequence goes on along the minus strand of SYAL01000043.1, from coordinate 6,131 downwards.
GTACTTATCAAGTTCGTTTTGAAAGAGACATGAATACCGATGATATTAAAAAAGCATTAGCCCCTGTTTTTAAGGGTGCTGCTTTAGATGTTAAAACGATTGGAAGCCCTAATCAAGCAAAAATTACAACAACCTATCGGGTGAGCGATAATAATCCAAATTCAGATAAAGAAGTAGAAGATCAATTAAATAAAGGTCTATCAACTTTAAAAGCAAAGTATGATATTGTTCAACAACAAAAAGTAGGTCCAACTATTGCAACAGATATTGTTTACGGGGCATATGGTGCCATATTATTTTCTTGTTTAATGATGTTCTTATATATTGTAGTTCGATTTAGAAAATGGCAGTATGGTTTAGGCTCGGTAGTTGCTTTATTTCATGACGTATTAATCGTATTATCTTGCTATACTATTTGCGATGGATTATTGCCTTTAGAAATTGGGCAAGATTTTATTGCAGCCATCTTAACTGTAATGGGTTACACAATGACAGAAACAGTTGTTGTATTTGACCGTATCCGTGAACGATTAAACGATAGTGGTAAAACTAATGTGTATGGTGAAGAAAGAGACAAATTAATTAATTATGCTTTAAATAGCACATTAAGTCGAACTATTTTAACATCATTAACTGTGTTTTTTGTTTTATTAGTTATATTTATTTTTGGAGGAGAAAGTATTAGAGGATTTATTTTCGCCTTATTAATTGGTCGTGTAATTGGAACATACTCTTCATTATGTATCTCAACACCAATAGTTGTAGATTTTGATAAAAAGAAATAATAATTAATAATCATAAAAAAAACTTTCGTAGAAAAGCGAAGGTTTTTTTATTTATAAAAATACCATGAACAAATCTTGGATTGGATACGCCTCTTCGCTGTTACTTTTTATTGCTGGAATTTTTATGGCTATTGGAGGTAAACCAACTATTGGAGTAATTTTTATGCTCTTATCAATTGTAAGCGTAGTTTTAAAAATAATTTTAAACAGAATAAATAAATAATACTCTAATACAACTAATTAAACTGTTCCGTTTCAAACTAATTGTGATTATTTAGAATAAAATAATTAAGTATTTTTTGCATCAGAAAATAAAGCAATTAAAATTTAAAATATGTTTTTGAATATTGTATAAAATCAAAATTTAAAAAATGGATTTATTCGACAACGAAATTCAAAGCTCAAAAAATTTACTACCTAAAGATGGCATAGTAAATTATTATGGGAAACTATTCACTAATCAAGAAGCTAATCGTTACTTTGATTGTTTAATAAATACAATTAAATGGGATAATGACCAAGCTATTATCTATGGAAAATTAATAATTACCAAACGAAAAGTAGCTTGGTATGGCGATACTGATTTTGACTACACCTATTCCAACACCACTAAAAAAGCCTTAGCCTGGACAACAGAATTATTAGAATTAAAAAAAGTTGTTGAAGATAAAACAGGCGAAAAATTTAATTCCTGTTTGCTCAACTTATATCATAATGGCGATGAAGGAATGACTTGGCATAGCGATGCAGAAAAAGTATTAAAAAAAAATGGAGCAATAGGCTCATTAAGTTTTGGAGCTGAACGTAAATTTGCTTTCAAGCACAAGCAAACTAAAGAAACCATTTCATTAATTTTAGAACACGGAAGTTTATTGATAATGAAAGACATCACGCAAACAAATTGGCTTCATAGACTTCCGCCAACAAAACTAATTTCCACTCCCAGAATAAACCTAACCTTCAGGACAATTGACTTGTAAACATTACGAAAGCAAATTTGGAGAAGCAGAGTAGCCGATAACATTATTTTTTTTTTAAACTTTAGTACCTTCTTTTCGATAACATCTGCAAAAGCCAATGGTATTTATTTTGTTGAAGTACAAAACAAAAATAGTTTAAAAACACAGAAGTTGATTAAATGGTAAATGGGGTTATGAGTTAGACATTTTTTAGTTAAACAATCTATGTTCAACTTTATTTAATTCTGCTACACTTAAAGATTTAAAATATAAATAAGTAATTTTTAAACCTTCGGCACGATTTACTTTTGGTTCCCATCCTAAAATTTGTTTGGCTTTAGTTATATCTGGTCTTCTTTGTTTAGGATCATCTTTTGGTAAAGGTAATGAAATTAATTTTTGATTGGCACCAGTTAATTTTAAAATTTCATTGCCAAATTCTTTAATGCTTATTTCACTTGGGTTACCAATATTGATTGGTAAATGATAATCGCTCATTAATAATAAATAAATACCTTCAACCAAATCGTCCACATAACAAAAACTTCGAGTTTGACTTCCGTCACCAAACATAGTTAAATCTTCGCCTCTTAAAGCTTGGCCAATAAAAGCTGGCAATACACGTCCATCATTAAGCCGCATGCGAGGACCATACGTATTAAAAATTCTAATAATACGAGTTTCTAATCCATGATAATCGTGATAAGCCATAGTTAGTGCTTCCATAAAACGTTTAGCTTCATCATAACATCCCCGAGGGCCGACAGGATTTACATTACCCCAATATTCTTCCGTTTGAGGATGAACATGAGGGTCTCCATAAACTTCGCTTGTAGAAGCAACCAATACTCTTGATTTTTTAACCCTTGCTAAACCCAATACGTTATGAGTTCCTAAAGAAGAAACTTTTAATGTTTGAATTGGTATTTTTAAATAATCAATGGGGCTGGCAGGAGATGCAAAATGCAAAATATAATCAATATCATGTGGTACATGAATAAATTTTGAAACATCGTGATGATAAAATTCAAATTGTGGTAACTTAAATAAATGTTCAATGTTTTTTAAATCGCCCGTAATTAAATTATCCATGGCCAATACTCTCATCCCTTCTTTAATAAAACGATCACACAAATGCGATCCTAAAAAACCTGCAGCTCCTGTAATAAGTATTGTTTTTTGCATAATTTAATTTTTAATAATAAACTATTATTTAGTTACCCCTATACAATAGTAATTATAGCCCATATTTTTCATTTCATTAAAATCAAATATATTTCGTCCATCAAAAATAACTTTCTTGTTTAATCTTTTAGAAATCTCATCAAAATCGGGCGATCTAAACTCAGGCCATTCGGTTATAATAAGTAAAGCATCAGCTTTAGTTAAGGTGTCGTACATTTCTTCAGAATAAGAAATGGTATCACCTAAAATTCTTTTTGCTTCATGGGCAGCTACAGGATCGTAGGCCACAACATTTGCACCTGCTTTTAATAAATTTTCTATAATTACTAAACTTGGAGCCTCTCTCATATCATCAGTTTTAGGTTTAAATGCTAAACCCCAAATTGCAAAAGTTTTTCCTTTTAGTTGATTGTTAAAGTGTTTATTAACTTTATTAAATAAAACTGTTTTTTGAAAATCATTAACTTCTTCAACCGCATTTAATATTCGCATATTATAGTGATTATCTTTTGCTGTTTTTATCAAAGCCTTTACATCTTTAGGAAAACAACTTCCTCCGTAACCTACACCAGGATAAATAAATTTAGATCCAATTCTTGAATCGCTACCAATACCTAGTCTAACCATATTAACATCGGCCCCCATTATCTCGCATAAATTTGCTACATCATTCATAAAACTAATTTTTGTTGCCAGCATAGCATTTGCGGCATACTTAGTCATCTCTGCGCTCGGAATATCCATAAAAATAATAGGATGGCCGTTCAATAAAAATGGCTTATATAACTTTCGCATAATATTTTCTGCATCTATATTATCGGTTCCAATTATAATCCTATCGGGCTTCATAAAATCATCAATTGCAGAACCTTCTTTCAAAAACTCTGGGTTAGAAGCAACATAAAATTCAATTGTTTGGCCTCTGAGCGTTAATTCTTTTTGAATAGCTTGTTTTACTTTTTCGGCGGTTCCAACAGGAACTGTAGATTTATTTACAACTACTATCTGTTTTTGGATATACTTTCCAATATCAGAAGCAACAGACAAAACATATTTTAAATCTGCTGAGCCATCCTCATCGGCTGGTGTTCCAACGGCAATAAAAACAACATCTACATCTTTTATACTTTCTTGTAAAGAAGTAGAAAATTTTAATTTATTTTTAGTTGAATTACGAAGTACAATTTCTTCTAGTCCCGGTTCGTAAATAGGAATAATTCCTTTATTAAGATTATCTATTTTATTTTGATCAATGTCAATGCAAATTACATTAACGCTAACTTCCGAAAAACAAGCGCCTGTTACCAATCCTACATATCCTGTTCCAATTACAGCTATTTTCATTTTTATTTTTCTTTATAATAAAAATTTTACTTTTTAATTAATTATTTTGAGTAAAGTATTTGTAATATAATTTAAGGTATCCTCATCTAACTCGGTATGCATAGGCAAAGATAAAACCGTATCGCATAACTTTTGTGTAATAGGAAAATCATTTGTTTTAAACCTTTCGTTTTTATATGCATTTTGTTTATGAAGAGGAATTGGATAATAAATCATTACAGGTATTCCGTGTTCTGCGAGTTTTTTGCGAAGTTCTGATCTGTCATATCCAATAATTTGCAAGGTATATTGATGGAAAACATGCGTTGAATTTTTAGAACGAGAAGGAATTTTTATTTTTGAATGATTTGAAAAAGCCTTGTCATAAAATTCTGCTACTTTATTTCTTGATAATGCATATTCATCTAAATGTTTTAATTTTATTTTTAAAATAGCTGCTTGAATAGAATCTAGACGAGAATTAACCCCCAACACCTCATGAACATATTGCACACTTTGACCATGATGGGCAATCATTCTAATCTTTTTAGCTAATTCATCATTGTTTGTAAAAATAGCGCCACCATCACCAAAACAACCTAAATTTTTACTCGGAAAAAAAGAAGTGCAACCAATGGTACCAATTGTACCAGCCTTAAAATTTCTGCCATCAGAAAAACTATAATCTGCACCAATAGCTTGAGCAGTATCTTCGATCACATATAAATTATGTTTTTTTGCTATAGCCATGATTCTCTCCATGTCTGCACATTGACCAAATAAATGGACAGGAACTATTGCTTTTGTTTTAGAGGTAATATTACGTTCAATAGATTCAATATCGATATTAAAGGTATCTTGGTTTACTTCAACCAATACTGGGCTTAAACCCAGCAATCCAATCACCTCGGCCGTAGCAACATAGGTAAAATTTGCTGTAATCACTTCATCACCTTGTTTTAAATCTAAGGCCATCATTGCTATTTGGAGAGCATCAGTTCCATTAGCGCAAGGAATAACGTGTTTAATATTTAAATAAGTTTCAAAGTCTGATTGAAATTCTTTTACCGCAGGCCCATTAATAAAGGATGCGGAAGAAATAACCTCATTCATGGCAGCATCAACTTCAGTTTTAATCTTTTGATATTGACCTTTAAGATCAACCATTTGTATTTTATTTGACAAACTCATTTAACTAATTTATAAGTACGAAATTAATTAAAAATAGCCATTTATTTAAAAAAAGAACTTAATGCTTTATTAAACCAATTCGGCAATTTGACCATTTTTTGTGTTAATTTATCAACACATACTAATGTTACCTTACCTGTATTTAATAATTCTTTTTTTGAATTGTAACATTCATAATCAAAAATTATTTTTAATCCTTCGGGCTTTTTTTTAATGTAGGTTATTATAGTTATTTCTTCATCATAAAATGCAGGTTTTTTATAATTAACGACAAACTCTACAACTGGCATTAAAATACCATTAGCCTCAACGTCTTTATAACTAAAACCTAATTGCCTCATAGCATCAACTCTACCTACTTCATAATACTGAGCATATACACCATAGTAAACATATCCCATTTGATCAGTTTCTGCGTATCTTACCCTTAATTTAGTTTCTGATTTAATCATAATTTATTATAATCGTTTTAAATAAATAGGTAATTTGAATGTCGTATTAAAAACATTTTATTTAACTTTAAAATTAGTTAATTTATTTATTTTAAAAATACTTACTGCTAGAATAATTAAATTTTGAATTAAAAAAATATATAATAATAATAAACCATTAAAACAAATTTTTTGTTTTTAGACCATTAAAAAAAAAAATTAGAAAAACAAGCACTTATTAAAAATATTTTTTTTAT
>SYAL01000007.1 GCA_005787585.1 Bacteroidota bacterium | reverse complement strand
TTGGTGCTACCGATATACTGCTTAGGTTACTATTAGTACTCCAAGTGTATGTATTAGCACCCGATGCCGCTAAGTTAATACTCTGACCCGAACACAATGCATTGGTACCGCTTATGCTTACTACCGGCAAAGGGTTTACTGTTACCGCTAACGATACTGCTGCGGCACTTAAGCAACCCGCTGAGCTGGTTCCTCTTAATGTATAGGTTATATTGGATGTAGGTGCTACAGATATACTGCTTAAGTTACTATTATTACTCCAAGTGTATGTATTAGCACCCGAAGCTGTTAAATTAATACTCTGACCCGAACATAACGCATTGGTACCACTTATACTTACTACCGGTATGGGATTTACAGTTACTGTAACAGGTGTACGCTGAGCAGATGTACATCCTACTATTGACCATGTGATTTTGATTACACCGGCACCCGTTTTTCCAGTAATATTTGCACCACCTGCTGGATTTGGCATTGATGCATTTCCTGCAATGGTTGTTCCATTAGTAACACCTGCTATATATGATGAACCACCGCCTCCGCCGTTATCAGCATAAGCCGCTCCACCACCATAATATCCACCGCCTCCACCACCGCCATCTCCACTTTTATTTCCTCCTTGGCCTAAAGAGCCTGCTGGACTTCCTGCGCCACCAGCAGATTGCGTTCCACCACCTGCATCACCTGCATTTCCAGTTAATCCACCTCCAGCTCCAGCTTGTATGCTATTACCTGCGCCGCCACCACCACCAGCAACTAAAATTCTATTTCCTAATGCTGTGCCTCCGAAACGTATATCGGATGCGCCACCGCCACCACCAGAACATCCATTGTTACCTGCATTGCCCCCTCCATTCCATCCACCACCACTACTATTATTACATCCAGTACCTGCACCTCCTACATAAATATTTAAAACCTGACCTACTGTTAGAGTATATTCTCCAGCTGCATATCCGCCATTTGCACCAGTTAATCCATCATTACCGCCTTGAGCGCCCCAAGTTTGCAGTGTATATACACCTGTTACGGGTGCCGAAAAAGTTTGCATATTTCCGGTAAAATTATATGTTTGCGCACCACTTGACCCTACAACAAATGCTTCAGCGTAATAAGTAGTAGTTGAGGATACGTTAACATTAAAATTAGCACCTGAAATTGAAGTGCCTATCGATGTACCTCCAGTTGAAACTGTATACCAAGAAATTGAAGAAAGTGCAGATACCGCATTTAAATTTACTGCGCCGCCTGGAGCACAAAGGGATGCTGCAGAGGTTGTTACCGGATTAGGCGTGGCACATTGTGAATAGAATAGTTTAGTTATAAAACTAAAACAAATAAATAGTATAATTTTTTTCATAAGTGATGCAAATATATCTTTTTTTTTAATTAAAACAAATATACAATATTTATTAAAAATTATAATCGCTATAAAACTGATTTTGTAGGTAAAACATTAGTTTTTTCAGATAGATTAGGAAGATTTTTATAAAATAGCAAACTGGTAATACATTTGGCTGAATTTTAAATTACTAGTATTATAGCTTGTGAATTAGTTTTTGTTTTAGCACAAATTAAACTGGTATTTTTTTTTGAGAACAGATTTGTATAAATATTATTTCTAATTTAAAATACTTTTAATTTGAAAATAAATCAATTTGTCTTTTATATGCGACATGAAATTAATAAGTATAAATTATTTGTAGTAACTATTATCATTAAGGCTTTGAGATTTATTTTTATTAAATAAAAAAATAAGTCCATCTAAATATATTTGTCTTAGCCACAATTTTAATTAACAGATTTATTGGTAAAATATTTTTAAAACGAAGAAAACCTGGTAATTATCTCAATTAATAATCAAATATTTGTACGGGCTTTTATTTTGAAGTGAATATAGAATACAATTATTAAAATTAACACTTAATTTTATTTATTTTTTAAAATTAGATTTATTTTTTTTATTTTCAGTAATTGCTTTTTGAAGTAAGTATTCTATTTGTCCATTTATACTTCTAAATTCATCATCGGCCCATTTTTGAAGAATAGAAAGTATTTCAGGATTTACCCTTAAAACAAATGGTTTTTTTTTAATCATAAATTAATGATGTAAAGTACCGGTATTAACAACAGGATTAACTTCTTTATCACCACACAACACCACTAATAAATTACTAACCATTGCAGCTTTACGTTCTTCATCTAAATGCACAATTTCGCGTTCAGATAATTTAGCTAAAGCCATTTCAACCATACCTACAGCCCCTTCAACAATTAATCTTCTTGCGGCAACAACAGCAGTAGCTTGTTGGCGACGCAACATAGCTCCAGCAATTTCTTGAGCATATGCTAGATGGCTTATTCGAGCTTCAATAACTTTAATTCCAGAAGGAGCTAGTCGCTCATTTAATTCATTTTCTAATAAAATATTTACTTTTTCGGCCCCACCTCTTAAAGTTATATCAGCGTTTTCATCTTCAAAATTATCATAAGGACAAATGCCTGCTAAATATCTAACCGCTGCCTCGCTCTGAATATTAACATACTTATTATAATCGTCTACTTCAAAAATTGCTTTTGCAGTATCTTCAACTTGCCAAACAATAACAGCAGCAATTTCAACCGGATTTCCAATTTTATCGTTTACTTTTAGCGACTGTCCGTTTAAATTTCTTGCCTTTAGCGAAATCAGTGTTCTTAAATAAAAAGGATTGATCCAATGAAAACCACTATCTTTTATTGTTCCAGAATAATTACCAAATAAAACTAAAACAATGGCTTGGTTTGGATTTATAATGATAAAGCCCTTTATAATAAATAAAGAAACTAATATTAAAGTAATAGGTAAAAATTGCCAATTAATGACAAATAAATAAGAACTTAAGGCAATTAAACATAGTGTTATTGCCAAAATACTAAAACCAGAAATTGGCTTAAGATTGCTTTCTTTAATCATATTTTATTTTTTTTGATATTAAATTGATATCACAAATGTAAGGTATTAACTAATTAAAACAAAAAATATAATTTATTATTTAATAGCCAACATATTAAATATATTTACAAAATGAAGATAGATAAATATATTGCCTATTCGGGATATAGTTCAAGACGAAAAGCTTGTGATTTGATTGATGAAAAAAGAGTTGTTGTAAATGGAAAAATAGCCACTTTTAGTACTAAAATTAAAGAGGATGATGTTGTTTTAATTGATGGTGAGTTATTAAAAATAAAACCGTTTTTACCAACATTTATTGTTTACAATAAACCAAAAGGAATTATTTGTACAACCGAAAAAATTTCGGGTAATATAATAGATACAATAAATCATCCACAAAAAATATATCCTATTGGCAGATTAGATAAGGATTCTGAAGGCTTAATTTTATTAACCAATCAAGGTGAATTGATTGATAAAATTAATAATGCTGCTCATGGTCACGAAAAAGAATACATAGTTACTTTAAACTTTCCGGTGAGGCAGCAATTTATTAATGACATTAAGGATGGAATTAAAATACATGGAGAAATTACAAAACCTTGTAAAGCATTTATTGAACCAAACACTAAACGAATTTTTAGAATTATACTCACGCAAGGATTAAATCGGCAAATTAGGCGGATGTGCAATGCTTTTGATTATCAGGTATTAAAACTTCAACGCATTAGAGTAATGAATATTTCTTTAGATAAATTAAAGATTGGCGAATGGCGCGATTTAACTGAAAATGAAGTTAAACAAATAATGTCGCAACTAAATTAATTTTATTTTTATTAAAACTAATAAATAATATAAAATGGTTTTTTTTATTTATAAAAAACATTCGTTAAAATGTTTTGGACTTTTTTTTATGTTGTTTCAATTTATGGGTCAATCGCAAAATGAATTTGTTGATTACCGTTCGGTTACAAACCCACTTTATTGGAAAAACAGAAAACCAATTGAAGGATATTGGCAACAAGATGTTCATTACCAGATAATGGCTGAATTAAACGATAGTGCTGATGTTGTGAGTGGAACCGAAGAACTAATTTATTGGAATAATTCACCCAACACCATATCGTTTGTATATTTTAATTTATATAACAATGCGCAAACAAAAGATTCGTATGCATCCAATCTTTATAAAAACAATGGTTATAATTTAAAATACGGAAAATACCGATCGAAGAATTTGGGAACAGTAGTTGAGACGATTAAAATAAATGGCCAGGAGTTAAAAACAGAATTAGACAATACAATTTTAAAAGTTTATTTAAATAAACCATTGAATTCAGGCGAATCAACAACATTTAATCTTAATTTCAAAACCTATTTTGATCAAGAAGCAATCAGAAATAGGATGAAATTATTTAATTCATTCGGTAAAAAACATTTTGATATTGTCCATTGGTATCCCAGAATAGCTGTATTTGATCAAAAATTTGGATGGACAACAGATCAACATATGGATCACGAATTTTATGGTGATTTTGGTTCTTATCACGTAGAAATGATTTTACCAAACGATTACATCGCAGATGCAACTGGTGTTTTAATTAATGAAAAGGAAGTAATACCCGATACACTAAGAAAAAAATTAGACATTCGTAATTTTGCTCAAAAACTATATAATTCTCCACCATCAACTATTATAAAAAAAGACGGCACCAAAAAAACTTGGAAATTTTCAGCTATTAATGTTCATGATTTTGCCCTAACAACTGATCCTAACTACCGAATAGGAGAAACAAATTGGAATGGCGTGAGATGCATTGCATTAGTTCAAGAACCTCATGCAGCGGCATGGCAAAACACCTCAAATTTTATTGGAAAAGTATTAGAAACAAATTCATACAATATTGGGCCTTACCATCACCCCAAAATGATTGTAGCCGATGCGCAAGATGGCATGGAATATCCAATGCTTACCTTATGTGGAGGTGTTGATCCAGATTACCGATCATTATTAATTCATGAAATGACTCATAATTGGTTTCAAGGCATGCTTGGCACAAACGAAACATATAGAGCATTTATGGATGAAGGATTTACACAATTTTATACTGCAGATACTTATCAATTTATAGATGGTCCCTTACATAAAATGCCTGAACTAAAAAATAATTATTTTAATCGATTTACACAACATAATCGAATAATTGATGAGGAAATATATAGTTCATTTTATAATAATGTGGTTACCAAAAACGAAGAAGTATCATTAAACACTCATGCCGATGATTTTAACGGTGCAATTCGTCACGGTGGTGGTTATGGTCAATCATACACTAAAATGGCAGCAATGTTAAAAAATATGGAATATGTGTTGGGTCGTTTTTTATTTGATAAAGCCATGCAGCATTATTTTAAACAATGGAAATTTGCACACCCCTACCCTGAAGATTTTAGAAATTCTATTATTCAATTTACTGGGGTTGATTTAAATTGGTTTTTTGATCAATGGCTGGAAACTACAAAAACAATTGATTATAAAATTGGAAAAGTAAAACACTTAAAAAATGGAGTTTATGAAATTAATTTTAAACGAAAAGGAGGCATGCAAATGCCAATTGATTTTTCGGTAATTGATAAAAACGATTCGGCATACCATTTTTATATTCCAAATACATGGTTTGAAAAAAAAAGTATAGCAACAACTTTGCCTCGGTGGACTGGCTGGGGACCAAAACTAAAAACGACTTACACTGCAACAGTAAATATTGGTTCGCCAATAAAAAATGTAATTATTGACCCCTCTTTTAGATTAGCAGATGTGGATATGACCAATAATGTGAAACAGGGGAAATTTAAATTACGTTTTGATTCTAAAGTATACAATGCCCCTAATTGGAAAAAATATGACATGAGAATACGTCCAAGTTTTTGGTACAACGGTTTTGATGGACTAAAAACAGGTATTATGTTAAGCGGCGACTATTTAATGTCTAAACATGTATTTGAATTAGGTATTTGGGTCAGTTCTGGAATAGGGCAATCAGATTTAGGATCAGATATTGCTATAAGTCAATTTAACACCTTATCATTTAATTTAGATTATAAAAATTCGCTTCATAAATACATAAAAAAATCAAATGTTTATTTACAATTAAAATCTTTAGATGGGCTCGATGGGTTTACATTGGGTTTTGAAAAGAAAAGTAATAACGACCGAACCAAAATATATAGTCATATTAAAGCGATGTTAAGAGATATGCCTCAAGACACGGTGTATTTAATAAATAATAAAGAATGGGGATATAGAAAACTTAATAGTGCAATTCATATTGGTATAGAACATAACTATCGTTATAATAAAGGAGCTGGCATTCTTTTATTTAATTTGAGAGCTTCAGCATTTACTAAAAGCTATGATTTTTCAGCTGCAACATTAACTCATATAAATAAACAAGAACTAGGTAATTTGGTTATTAATACCCGGATATTTTCACAAATAGGTTTTGGAAGTAAATTACCTTCTGAGTCAATGTTATTTGTTTCAGGTGCAAATAATGAAGATTTAATGAATAATAAATATACCCGATCAATGGGTTTTATTCCAACTAAATGGGGAAACTATTCTTATTTAACAAATCATTTTACAGCTGGTGGCGGTTTGGGATTGAGAGGATATTCTGGATATTTATTAGCTGAAAAAAATAGTGATGGAACAATAAAATTTAATTATAAAGGTATAACAGGATTATCTATAAATACCGAAATTGAGTTTGGAAAATTTTTTAAAAAAATTAATCTCAAATTCTTAAAAAATAGTATTAAGTTTAATCCATACGTTTTTGCTGATGCAGGAACGATAAATACAAACAAAGAAGGAAACAAATTATCAATGAGTTCATTAATAGCTGATGCAGGAATAGGAACAACTTTTAGCATTTTGAGATGGGGCAATTTATATGGAATAAAACCCCTTACAATAAGATTTGATTGTCCATTTATTATAAATAGATTACCTTTTTCAGAAAAAGATTATTTACAATTTAGATGGATTTTAGGAATTAATAAATCGTTTTAAATAAAAATTAATGCGATTTAAAAAGTTTGATAAACCATGGAAGTTTATTAATCTGTAAAAAGCCATATCTCATTATTTCTCCTCCTAAACCCATATAAAAGATTGCTAAACCTTTTTTAGAACCACCGCCAAAATCAAAAAAATCTGCCTTATTTTCGAAGAACTTAATTGCATGAAATATGAGCAAATGCATACTGCCAGAATTATCTAATTTATCAAAATTTGTTCCTTTGAGATATAAAACATGTTTGCCATTGCAAATAAAATGAGCCAAAGCTTTAATATTTTGTTCACTGTCAATCACCTTAAATGAATAAAGCATTTTATTAGAAATAGCATTAACTAATAATTGTTCAAAAAGAGAAACGGTTGTAGATGATAATTTAATATCGTTAATTAAAAATGGATTTAATAATTTTTGAGAAAGCGTTATGCATTCATGAGCGCTTAAAATTTCAACTTTAAGTCCTAAATTTAAAGCTTTAGAAATATTTCTTTTAGAATTTTGATTAAGATTATAACCTTTCTTATAATCAACTGTGTAAGTATTTTTAGGCGAAATTGAATCAGATATAATTTTATTTGTAAAATTTAATTCTAAATCGATTAAACTATAATTTGAAATAATAAAATTATAAAATTGTTGTTCAATTTCTATACTTGTTTTACCAAATGCACCCAACTGTGATGTAAATGGAGGTTGGGATAAATAAGTAAAACCAAATTTAGATTTTAGTGGTAAAGGAAAAACAGATTCATAATCATTTAAAATTAAAGCATCCCAGTTTGGCG
>SYAL01000042.1 GCA_005787585.1 Bacteroidota bacterium | reverse complement strand
TGTTGGACTATTATACCAATTTAATGTACCAGTACCTGTAACAGAAAGTGAGCTGGATGAACCCGAGCAAATATTTAACTGATTTGCAGCTGTATTTGATACCGGAAGTGCACCAGGTGAACATAATAATGTAATAACTACCCTGCCATGACCTGTATTAACACCACCTGTATTTACCTGATTAGATCCACTGTTAAACGAACCGCCGCCACCGCCGCCAACATAAGTAGCTCCGCTTGTGCCTCCACCTGAATAACCACCACCGCCACCACCGTTACCAGTTGAATTCCATCCGCCACCACCGCCACCGAAACCGCCTGGTAACCAATTAGCCATTTGACCACCTTCACCTCCATTAACAAAGGCCCTTCCTGCAGATACAGAACATGAAGGAGAGATAAATGTACCGGTACCATTAGTGTAAAATCCACCTCCAGAACCAGCATTTGTTTGAACAGCATTACCGCCATTTCCATTTACACCGCCCGCGCCACCTGCAGTACCAGCAGTACCATTGGTTGTTATTACAGCATCTACGCCATTACCACCAGCTGCGCCTCCTGCACCACCTCCACCACCAGCAACAACTAGCGGATTATTTGAATTATCTGTCATAAATGTACCTCCACCGCCACCATAATAGGTCAAGACAGCAGAACCTTGCTGTCCAACTAATATTTTAATTACTTGTCCAGCTGTAAAATTAAAATCACCTATCATTCTGGCACCACGACCGCCATATTTATTTACGGACTCAGAGCCTCCCTGTGCACCATTTGCTTCAATTCTATAAGGTCCGCTAATTGGAATTGTAAAACTTTGAATGCCTGTAGTAGATGAAAGAGATACTAAACCTGTTAAAGTATTAGTACCTGTATAAGCAGCATTAATTTGAGCCTGTGTTGGGCCAAACCTACCTGTTGCCCCGCAGTTAGTAAAAGTGTAGGTTTGTTGCGCAAAGGCTGTATAAATTAAAACATTAATAAAAATAAATAGTTTTTTCATGAAAGTGAATTTTTTTGCGCGGTAAATATATGTATTGAAAATTCAATTTTTTTTTAAAAATCTAATTATAAACAATAGTATTAAAATTAAAAATAATTATTTAAATATAATCTTTTTTTGGCAAATAAATTGTTTTTGTCGGTATAAAATTAGGGGAGATAATTAGCTAAAAAATTATGTATTATTTAAATAAAGAATAACTTTTTTTAAAGCTATTGCTCGATGACTTATTTTATTTTTAACTTCTTTTTCTAACTCAGCAAAAGTACTTTGATACCCATGAGGAATAAATAAGGGGTCGTAACCAAATCCCTTAGTGCCTTTTGGCTCCAATGCTATAGTGCCATTAATTTCGCCATTAAAAAAAAAGATTTGATTATTTAATATTAAAGTGATAGTTGTTACAAAAATGGCCTTACGATTTGTGTATTTAGCTAATTCATCTAACAATTTTTTATTATTAGCCGTATCATTTTTTTGAATGCCAGCATATCTAGCACTGTATACACCGGGCTCTCCATTCAAAGCTTCAACTTCTAATCCACTATCATCGGCTATAACAGCCCAAGGGAGTTTTTTTTTAATTAATAACTCTGCAACGTATCTTGCTTTTATTTCAGAATTATCTTTGATTGTTAGTCCTGTTTCAGGAATATCTTCAGTTATTCCGATATCTTCTAAACTTACTAAGTTATAAGTAGAAGGAATTAACGCAGAAATTTCTTGAATTTTATTTTTATTTGCCGAAGCGAATACAATATGCATAAAGTTACCTTCTCAATTCAAAATTTTCGCCTAAATATACTTTACGCACTTGTTCATCATTAGCCAGGTCTTCGGCTGTTCCACTTTTAATAACACTGCCTGAGTATAACAAATAAGCTCTATCGGTAATATTTAATGTTTCGTGCACATTATGATCGGTAATTAAAATGCCAATATTTTTTTCTTTTAGTTTTTTAATTACGTGTTGAATGTCTTCAACAGCGATAGGATCGACACCAGCAAAAGGCTCGTCTAATAATATAAACTTTGGATCGGTTGCTAAAGCTCTTGCAATTTCAGTTCGGCGCCGCTCTCCGCCGCTTAGCTGATCACCTAAATTTTTTCTTACATGAATTAATCCAAATTCATCTAATAATTTTTCTGCTTTTAACTGTTGTTCTTTTTTAGTTAATCTGGTCATTTCTAAAATGGCATATAAATTATCCTCGATACTTAACTTACGAAATACTGAAGCTTCTTGAGGTAAATATCCAATACCTAACTGTGCTCTTCGATACATAGGCTCTTTAGTAATGTCGATATTATCTAAAAATATTTTTCCGCTATTTGGCTTTACCATACCCACAATCATATAAAAGGAAGTGGTTTTACCTGCACCATTTGGGCCAAGTAAACCAACGATTTCACCCTGTTGTACCATAAGCGAAACATTATTAGCAACAATTCGATTTTTATATTTTTTAATTAAATTTTCGCTTCTTAAAATCATTTTATAAGTTTAATTGAAACCCAAATTTTAAATCAAAGTTATCAAAAGCATTCGGTAATTTATAATTTAATCTTCAAAGAGCATATAATCTATAGCGAAAAAATAAAAAATCTTCTCAATGTTTATAAAACAAAGCTATTTTTTTATTCAATAAAGTTTAAATTTGTAAAATGTATTCAATTATTGTAAACGGAGACAAAAAAATTAAAACCACATTAAATTTAAAAGAAAACACATTTGAAGGAACTTTAAACGATTTATTTGTTAAAGGTGATTTTATTAAAATAAATAATTATCAATATCATATTATATATCAAGAAAAATCTTACACAGTAGATATAATAAAACTTAATATTGAAGAAAAAAAAATGTTGCTGAAAATAAACTCTATAAAGTTTGATATTAATTTGAAAGATAAATATGACGTATTACTTCATAATTTAGGTCTAGATAATTTAGCCGATAAAAAAATAAATGAGATAAAGGCACCAATGCCAGGATTGGTCTTGTCAATTTTAATAAAAGAAGGTGATGAAGTTAAAAAAGGCGATTCACTGATAATTTTAGAGGCGATGAAAATGGAAAATATTATTAAGTCGCCAACCGATGGAATTATTAAAAAAATAAATGCCATTAAAGGAATTGCTGTTGAAAAAAACCAATTATTGATTCAATTTTTACTATGAGTCACAATCGAAGAGATTTTTTAAAAAAAAGTACTTTAATTGGCTTATCCGGATTAGTGAGTACTTTATTAGGTAAAGAAAAGTTATCTAAATTAGAATCATTAACTAAACTTTCTGAATTAGAAATTTTATTTGACTTACCTAAATTACCTTATAGTTATGATGCATTAGAGCCTTATATCGATAAACAAACTATGTTAATTCATCATGGAAAGCATCATCAAGCCTACATAGATAAATTAAACAAATCTCTCGAAAATTATAATGATGATACGTCACTTAATTTACTCTTGAATAAAGCGTCTGATCTAAATACTGCAATTCGAAATAACGCTGGAGGTCATTATAATCACTCATTATTTTGGCAATTACTTCGCCCAAATCCTAAAGGAGAAAAATTAATTCCTCTTGCAAAACTAAACGAAGCAATTAATGATCAATTTAAATCATTCGAAAATTTTAAAAAAGAATTTACAGATATAGCCCTAAAAGCATTCGGAAGTGGTTGGTGCTGGTTAATTATGCAAGAAGGAAAATTAAAAATCACCTCAACACAAAACCAAGACAATCCTTTAATGAATATGATATCAGAAAAAGGGAAGCCAATTTTAGCATTGGATATTTGGGAACATGCCTATTATTTAAAATATCAAAATAAACGCTCAGATTATATTGCTAATTGGTGGAACATTATCAATTGGGAAAAAGCAGAAGAGTTATTTTTAAAAAAATAAAATTCATTTATAAACTTTAGTTGTTTATTAATAATATAAAAACATGCTTCATAAAAATTTTAAAAATATAGATAATGTTATTTATGGCCGTGGTTCTTTTTCTCAATTAGCAGATACGATTGCTCCAATTAGGAGCGAAAACAAGAATTATTTTGTTTATGTTATAGATAATTATTTTAAAGGAAAAGATTTAAATAATAAAATTCAAAATGAATCAACTGATTTAATTTATTTTATTGATGTTGATCTTTGCGAACCAACTACCGAATTGATAGATGAATTAAGAAATGAAATTCTTATAAAAAAAGGCTTACCTAGCGGTGTTGTTGGCATTGGCGGCGGAAGTATTATGGATATTGCAAAAGCACTCTCATTAATGTTAACCAACGAAGGGTCTTCTGCTTTATATCAAGGTTTAAATTTAATTCAAAAAGCAGGTGTTTATCATCTTGGAATTCCGACTATAAGCGGAACCGGAGCTGAAGTATCGATGACTGCAGTTCTAACTGGTCCAGAAAAAAAATTGGGGTTAAAATCTGATTGGACTGTTTTTAACCAAGTCATTTTAGACCCCGAATTAATTGCGAGCGTTCCAAAAAATTGGTGGTTTTACACTGGCATGGATACCTATATTCATTGCATCGAATCTCACAATGGCATTCGTAATAACGCATTTAGTTTGGCATACGGAGATCAGGCCTTAAAATTATGTCGAAAAGTTTACTTAAACGATTCGGCCGGACAAACTCCCGAAAATGATGATCATTTAATGGTAGCTTCTTTAATGGGAGGACTCAGCTTAACTTATAGCGAAGTAGGCGTTTGTCATGCTTTAAGTTATGGTTTATCTAAAATACATGGCACCAGACATTGCTTTGCCAATTGTGTTATTTTTCAGCATCTTGCTGATATATATCCTAAAGGCCATAGCGAATTTATAAAAATGATTGCCAAACATAACATTAACTTACCACAAGACTTAAGTAAAAATTGGGATGAAGAAACTTTAAATAAAATGGCTATGGTGAGTTATAATTTACCATTTATGTGGAATCATGCTTTTGGAAATAATTTTAAAGAAATTGCTAGTTTAGATTATATAAAAAACTTATTTAAACGCTTGTGAAAATTAATATTTATTAGGCATTAAATCCCAAAAATACTTTACGCCCGTTTTCTTCAAATCTGATTGAATCTGATAATTGAGTCATTAAAAACACACCTCTTCCGCTTAATTTCTCAATATTTAATGGGCTTGTAGGGTCGGGAAGAATTGATGGATCAAATCCGCTTCCCTCATCACACACAGAAAACAATAAAACATTATTTTCGTTTTCAAAATCAATACTCACGAATTTATTCGGATTAGATTTATTTCCGTGTTGGATGGCATTATTAACAGCTTCTGTTATCGCAATTAGTATATTACCATAACAATCTTCATTTACCTTATGGGTATCACAAACCTCTTCAATTAACTGTTCCACAAGATGTAAGCTTTGAGGTTGAGAATTTATTTTAAGAGCATGTCTCATTATAATATTTATTATTTTGGGCTATTTATAATATTAAAATAACTATTTACTTTTTCTTTATAATAAGGAGTTAAACTTGGCGGAACACTATTTAACATCTCCAATTCTTTTTCTTTAAGCCTTTTATACTCTAAAAATCGACTAGGGTTGCTTAAATTTTGATTATTTGATTCGTTACTTTTACGCTGTTCATCTTCCTCTCTTTCCTGTTCCGCTTTCTCACTTTCCAACAATCGGGTTAAAATTTCTTGTTGACGGCGCATCGTTTCACTAGTAATTTGCTTATTTACAAGGTCTTTTTCGGTTTCTTCCATTAAATTGGCAATATCTCCACCCGGATTATTCCCCTTATTTTTTAACTTTTCCATCATTGATTGCATTTGCCTGCGTAAAGCTTCTTGTTGGGCTGCCATTTTAGCAAATTGTTCACTGCTTCCTGGCATGCTAGCCCCACTTTTTCCGTTTTGCCCCATTCCATTGGCAGGGTTTTTGCCCTTTTGGTCTCCAGGTTTTTCGCCAGGTTTTTTTCCTTTTTCTAAAGCATCTTTTAATTGCTGCAGTTGTTTATTTAATTGTTCTTGCATTTTTTTTACGTTTTGTGTTTGTTTTCCACTTGAGGATGGATTTTGACCATTACCCGGTTTTTTACATTTCCCTTTTCCGGGCTTCCCTTTGTTTTTCTTTTGAGCTTTCATTTGTTGCTGCATTTGATCAAGGGCTTCATTCAACAATAATGCTAAATTATTTACCGAGGCCATGGTGTATTGCATTCCCATAGAACTGCTCTCTATATCACGCTCAGCTAAAGCTTTTACTGACTTTTCTATATTTAAATGAATGGCACTAATTTCGCGATTGACTAATGCGCTAATTTGTGGGGCTCTTTTACTCAGAGCCAATAAACTATCTTCAATCATCTTGCTATCTTCCTTTAATTTGTTTTGTTTCTTTGGAATATCAAAATATTGAGGATTATCCATTTGAGTAACAGAAAGGGTTTGAATTAATTCTTCCTGCGAAAAAGAAAGTTTTAAAAGATTTTCAAGAATTTGTCTAAGTGTTTGTGCATTTTCTTCTTGCTGATTTTCCTCAGATTCTTCCATCGATTCTTCCATCTCTTCTCTCATCTCTTCCATTTTTTCGCTAGCTAATTTTTGAGATTCGGCAGACTGCTTTTTTTTATTTTCGCTCAATTGAGATGAGCTTTTTTGCATTTCTTTAGTGATTTCATTTTGTTTTTCTTCTAATTTAGGGAGTGTATTTGGCTCCTCGAGTGCTTTATTTTTTTCTTCTATATCTTTTAAATCTTTTTTTAATTCATCGAATTCTTTTTTAATATCACTTTGTTTATTTTCTAATTCTTTTAAATCGGGCTGGTTATCTTTTTTATCCTCGGTTTCTTTTTTTAAGGCTTCTTGTTTATTTTTTAAATCCTCAAGCTTTTCAATTGCATTTTGCATTTTTTGCTGAACCTCTAATTGTTTAAATGCCTCTAAATTACGATCCAATTCTTTCTCAATGTCTTTATTCGTGAGTTTTAATTCTTCGAGTTTTTCTTGCACTTTTGTTTTATCTAATTGCTCGAGCATTTTATTAAGTTCGTCAAATAATTTTTTCATCTCTGGAGTCATTACATTTTCAAACAATTGCTGTAGTTGTTTTTGCTTTTCCATAATCGACTCGTCTGTTTTAGAAAACTCGTTTTGTTGTTTTATGTTTTGTTCGTTTTGCTGTTTTATCTCATCTATTTTATTTTGAATTGATTGTTGCTTTTTTATTAGCTCTTCAATATTCTTTTTTTCTTCGTAACCTAATTGTTTCTTTTCGTTAATTTTTTTCGCCATTTCATTTACATCCTTTTGTAATTGTCTAGCTTTTTGAATACTTTCTTCCAAATCTTTTTTAATTTCGGTATTACTTTTTTCTGATGATTGATTTATTTCATCTTTTGTTGGCGCTTTAAAAATCATTAATTGAGTTTTAGAAGCTTTGGGCCCATTAACCCCATCGTTATCATACACTTCAAAATAATATTCAATTTTATCGCCAGGATTTAGATTAAATTGTTTGGCATCTAAAAAATAAAAATAAGTTTGCGAAGAATTAGATTTCAAAAAGTTAATTGGAAAACTACCATTTATTTCGGTAACGATGCCAATTGAATCGATTGCAATTTTTTTAGAATGGAAAGTTAGTCTACTAAAACCATAATCATCTTTTATCTGTCCACTAAAATAAATATTTTTTGGTTCTAAGGAGTCGCGCTTTTCGCTCACCTGTATTAAAGGGCTTTGATCAAGAATAACATTAATAGAATAATTAACAGAATCGAGGGCTTTAAAAATAAATTTATTAAGTACTTTGATAGAATAGTTATTACTTTTTAAAAATTTACGAGAATAAAAAAATTGATTTTCGCCACTTTTTTCTGGTATTGCCAAACTATCTGAAAATCTTAAAAATAAACTACTAGTATTTTTAGTATTAAAAATCCATTTTATTTTTGTTCCTTGAGGTATTTGTAAATCGCCTGTATTTGAAATATTTTCGTTAGCCTTATTTAAATAATTAGGATAAATGAGCTGTAAATTAAATTGCATCAAACTTGGTTTAGGCAAAACATTTAATTCATATTCTTTTGATAAAAATCCTGCGGCACTTAACTGAAACAACGTGCTTTTTTGAACATTAGAAAAGGTGTAATAAAAAGAACTATTTGTAGTTTTTTCTAATTTATATTCAATGCCGTTTATTTCAATAAAAACTTCATTAGGAACAGAATTTCCAACCATATCAACCTCTAACTTAAAATCTTCGGTTTGAATTGCTGTTAAATTTTTATTTAGAATATTAAATTTAAATGGTATTTCTTTATCATAATAGGTTTGGTAATTAACTAATCTTTTGGTACTTTTAGTAATAATTTGAGGCCAAAATATTAAAATAACCGTAGCACCAAAAAATAAGGGTAATACATATTTTAAATACTTTTTATTTTCATTTAAATCAACCGCCATAGAAAAAGGAACCGGCGTTAACTCGATGGTTTTTTGATGAATGCTTGCCAATAATAACTCCGTAGATTCTGTTAAACCTTGTTTATTTTGAAGCTGGATTAAATTAAGTAATTTATCTTTAACCATTGAGAAATGACTGCCAATAATACTCGCTGCTTCATCATAAGAAATAATATTGCCAATTTTATTCAGTTTTAGTAAAGGCGTAACAATATATTTATAAATAACAAAAGCCACAGCGGCAATAAATGCAAAAAAAAGAAATGCTCTTATTCCTACATTAAACTCACCAAAATATTCTAATAAAGTAACTGTAAAAAAAGCGGAAACTAGAATTCCACAAGAATAAATTATTCCCTTAATTAACTGATTTTTGTAATAACGACGAATAAATTCATCGAGTTTTTGAATGAGTATATTAGAGTTTAAATCCAATACTTAAAGATATGTACAAATATATGATTCTAGTAAAATAATATCTTTAATTAGAATTGTTAAAAAGTGTTTTGTTAAAAAAATAAAAAACGAATAAATAATAAAACTTGAAACAGAAAAAATCAATCAAGAGATACTTTATTTTAGTATTTAGAACAAATGATATGTTTATTTGTTATTCAGAATAATAAATCTATTTTTTTTTGTAAATTTAAACTCTATATTTTTACCTCAAAATGACCACAGATAAATTTGTTAACCGACACAACGGCCCACGAAAGCAAGAGCTAAAAGCAATGCTAAAAAAAATTGGAGTTTCAAGTATTAATGAGTTAATCAATCAAACTGTACCTGATAAAATTCGCTTAAAACAATCTTTAGGGATCGAATCATCTCTGAGCGAATATCAATATTCAAAACACTTGAAAGAACTTGGTAAAAAAAACAAATTATTTCGTTCATACATTGGTTTAGGATATTATAACAATATATTGCCTGCAGTTATTCAAAGAAATATTTTAGAAAACCCAGGGTGGTATACAGCTTACACTCCTTATCAAGCAGAGATAGCTCAAGGACGATTGGAAGCTATTTTAAATTTTCAAACCATGGCAATGGATTTAACTGGTATGCCAATTGCCAACGCATCACTTCTTGATGAAGCTACCGCAGCAGCTGAAGCTTTATTTATGTTTTATAGTAATCGAAGCAAAGAAAAGGTTAAAAATAACTGTAACAAATTCTTTATTAGTCAAACATGTTTTCCTCAAACTATTGATGTTATTAGAACCCGAGCCTTACCTTACGGAATTGATTTGATAATTGGAGATGCTAATACTTTCAAACTAGATGATTCTTTTTTCGGAATTTTAATACAGTATCCTGATATTAATGGCGAAGTAAATGATTATTTAAGTTATGTAACTCACGCTAAAACTCTCGATATTCAAGTAGTTGTGGCAACAGATTTATTAGCCTTAGCTTTATTAACCCCTCCTGGAGAATGGGGCGCAGACTGTGTTGTTGGAAATTCTCAACGATTTGGCGTTCCATTAGGCTATGGTGGGCCTCATGCCGCATTTTTCACTTGTAAAGAAGAATATAAAAGATCTATTCCTGGGCGAATTATTGGAGTTTCGATTGATAACGAAGGGAATTCTGCTTTAAGAATGGCTCTGCAAACAAGAGAACAACATATAAAACGCGATAAGGCTACTTCAAACATCTGTACAGCTCAAGCTTTATTAGCAATTATGGCCAGTATGTTTGCTGTTTATCATGGACAAGAAGGAATTAGAGCTATTGCACAAAGAGTTCATGACGCTACCGATACTATAGTTGGTGCTTTAAAAAGTTTTGGATTTGAAGTAAAAACAAGGTTATATTTTGATACTATTATTGTGGTATGTGATGCTGATAAAATAATAACTGCCGCTCAAGCAAAAGAAATTAATTTTAGAAAAGTCGATGCCAAACATATTGGAATTTCTTTAGATCAAACTGTTGAACAGCAAGACTTAGTAGATATTTTGTCAATTTTTAATATCGCGTTAAATTCAGAGCCTAATACATCTAATGTAATTTCTTCATCAAACTTAAATCGTCAATCTCTTTTTTTAACGCACCCCGTATTTAATAGTTACCATAGTGAAAGCGAAATGATGCGTTACATTAAGCGATTAGAAAATAAAGATTTATCATTAGTACATTCAATGATTTCATTAGGTTCTTGTACAATGAAGTTAAATGCAGCATCAGAATTATTACCTATTACATGGCCTGAGTTTGCAAATATTCATCCCTTTGTTCCGGTTAATCAAGCTCAAGGTTATGCAGAATTAATAGAACAATTAAATAAAGATCTTTCTGAAATCACTGGTTTTGCTCGAATGAGTTTTCAACCTAACTCAGGAGCACAAGGTGAGTATGCAGGGTTAATGGTGATAAGAGCTTATCATCACTCTAATGGACATTTGCACCGAAACATTGCTTTAATTCCGTCCTCTGCTCATGGAACTAATCCTGCTAGTGCTGTAATGGCTGGTATGACTGTTGTTGTTACTAAATGTGATGAGAAAGGAAATATTGATTTAATAGATTTAAAAGAAAAAGTCGAAAAACATAAAAATAATTTATCTTGCCTAATGGTTACTTATCCATCAACTCATGGAGTTTATGAAGAAGCTATTATGGATATTACTCAATTAATTCACGATAATGGGGGTTTGGTTTATATGGATGGCGCTAATATGAATGCTCAAGTTGGCTTAACTTCTCCCGGAAATATTGGCGCTGACGTTTGTCACTTAAATTTACATAAAACCTTTGCTATTCCACATGGAGGTGGTGGGCCGGGTATGGGTCCGATTGGAGTAATTGAAAAATTAGTTCCATTTTTACCTTCACATACTATTATCAACACTAGTGGTGAAAGAGGAATTACTGCTGTTTCTGCAGCACCTTATGGAAGCGCTTTAATTTTATTAATATCTTATGGATACATAAAAATGCTTGGAAATGATGGCTTAAAAATTGCTACAGAAACGGCTATACTTAATGCAAACTATATTAAAGATAGTTTAAAAGATTATTATAAAATTTTGTACACCGGAAAAAATAGTCGTTGTGCACATGAAATGATTTTAGATTGTAATGAATTTAAAATGTCTAGTGGCGTTGAGGTTGCAGATATTGCAAAACGCTTAATGGATTATGGGTTTCATGCTCCAACTGTTGCATTTCCTGTTGTTAATACTTTAATGGTTGAGCCTACAGAATCTGAAGGAAAATCAGAATTAGATCGATTTTGCGAAGCAATGATTTCTATTCGTCAAGAGATTAAAGAAATTGAAAATGGGCAATATGATAAATCAGATAATGTAATTAAAAATGCACCTCACACTTGTAAATTAATTACAAATGATGTTTGGTTAAAACCATATTCTCGACAAAAAGCAGCTTTTCCTTTAGAATGGGTAAGTCATAATAAATTTTGGCCTAGTGTAGGTCGAGTTGATAATGCCTACGGTGATAGAAATTTAGTTTGCTCTTGTGCGCCTATCGAATCCTATGTAAATGATGCAATAAATATATAAATTCATTTATTTTTAGTTTCTTTACATTCAAATTAAGACTTTAATATGGAATTATATTTAGATTCGGCCAACTTAAAAGAAATAGAAGAAGGTTTTAAGTTAGGTTTTTTGAATGGTTTAACTACCACCCCAACTTTTATGCAAAAAGAAGGGATTACTGATATTGATGGAACCATTGTAAAATTGAGTAAAATTGTTCCTGTTCTTCAAATAGAAGCTTTAGGAGATTCGGCAGAAGAAGTATTAGCTGAAGCCGAAAGACAACTGGCTTTAGGGTTAGATCCAACTAAAACAGTCTTTAAAATTCCTGTTTCTTTAGAAGGAGTAAGGGCTTGTAAATTACTTCGTGATAAGGGTTATTTAGTTAATGTACATTTAGTATATACCTTACAGCAAGCCTATATGGCAATGCAAGCTGGGGCTACATATGTTTGTCCATTAGTTGGTCGATTACAAGACCAAGGACATGATGCTTTAGCATTAGTTGAACAATGTGTAGATGCCGTGGAGTTGTATGGTTACGATACTAAAATCATGTTTTCTTCAGTTAGGCATGCCGAACATGTTAGAAATGCCATAAATATAGGAGTTCATACTATTACTGTGCCATTAAAAATTTTGAAACAACTTACTGAAAATAATTTTACAACTTTAGGGACTGAGCAATTTATTACTGATACTCGATTAATGATGGTAAAAGTAAAAGAAGCCATTAATAATATTAATCCCATAGTTTCAGAAGATACAAATATTACTGATGCTATTATAAAAATGACTGAATTTAATTTTGGTGCAATTACCGTGGTTACAAATTCTGGAGATATCAAAGGCGTGTTTACTGACGGATCTCTTAGAAAATTATTAATGGAAAAGGGACGAGACATTCTAAATAAAAAATTAAGCGATTTAGAATTTAAAAATCCCATAACTATTGATGGTAATTTATTACTTAACGAAGCAAACTCTTTATTCAAAAAAACATCAGTAGACACAATTGTAGTAACAATAAAAGGTAAACCAATTGGAATGCTCGATATTCAAGATTTAAAGTCTTAAATCGAACTAAAAAAATTTAATAAAAATGGCAGCTTATGGCTGCCTTTTTTTGTTATAAATAATATATTATTATCAAATAATTTGATTGTTATAACTTTGCTTTTATTTGAATCATATCGTAACCTTCAATTATGTCTCCAACTGCAATATTATTAAATCCCTCAATATTTAAACCACATTCGTAATTTGATGAAACTTCTTTTACGTCATCTTTAAATCGTTTTAATGATCCTAAAGAACCAGTATGGACAACAATTCCATCACGAATAACTCTCACTTTTGTATTACGAGTTATCTTTCCATCTAACACATAACAACCTGCAATAGTTCCAACTTTAGTAATTTCAAAAACATTTCTTATTTCTATATTACAAACTACTTTTTCTTCAAACTCAGGTGCCAACATTCCTTCCATAGCAGCTTTAATTTCGTTAATTGCGTCATAAATAATAGAATATAAACGAATATCAATTTCTTCAATCTCAGCTAATTTGCGAGCACTAGTAATTGGTCTGACTTGAAAACCAATAATAATTGCATTAGAAGCAGAGGCGAGTAAAACATCGCTCTCGCTGATTGCGCCAACTGATTTATGTATAATATTTACAGCTACTTTTTCGGTAGATAATTTTATTAATGAATCAGATAATGCTTCAATAGACCCGTCCACATCTCCTTTTACAATTACGTTTAACTCTTTAAAGTCACCAATAGCCAAGCGTCGGCCGATTTCATCTAAAGTAATATGTTTGTGTGTTCTAATTCCTTGTTCACGCTGTAGCTGCAAACGTTTATTAGCAATTTCACGAGCTTCACGCTCATCGTCCATCACATTAAATTTATCTCCAGCGGTTGGCGCGCCACTTAAACCTAAAACTTTAACAGGATGAGATGGGCCTGCCTGTTCAACTTTTTGACCACGTTCGTTAAACATAGCACGAACACGGCCACTATAGCTACCAGCTAAAATAATATCTCCTATTTTTAAAGTCCCTGACTGAACTAAGATTGTAGAAACGTAGCCCCTTCCCTCTTCCATACTAGCCTCAATTACGCTTCCGGCGGCATTACGATTTGGATTTGCTTTCAAATCCATCATGTCCGATTCTAACAATACTTTTTCTAATAATAAATCTATATTTTTACCATGCTTTGCTGATACCTCTTGACATTGATATTTTCCTCCCCACTCTTCTACTAATATATTCATAACAGATAATCCCTCACGAATTTTATCAGGATTAGCACCAGGTTTATCAATTTTATTAATTGCAAAAATCATTTTTACACCTGCTGCCTGAGCGTGATTAATTGCCTCCTTTGTTTGAGGCATAATACTATCATCCGCAGCAACAACTATTATAGCAATATCTGTTACTTTAGCTCCACGGGCACGCATGGCTGTAAATGCCTCATGACCTGGAGTGTCTAAAAATGTCATGCTTCGACCATCTTTTAACTTAACATTGTATGCACCAATGTGTTGTGTAATTCCTCCTGCTTCACCAGCAACAACATTAGCGCTTCGAATAAAATCTAATAATGATGTTTTTCCGTGATCTACATGCCCCATTACCGTAACAATAGGTGGGCGAGACTGTAAATCTTCGGGCACATCTTTATTTTCCTCTTTTATAGTTTCAATATCTTCGGCACTTGCAAATTCAACTCTGTAACCAAACTCCTCTGCAACAATACTAATAGTTTCGGCATCTAATCTTTGGTTTATAGATACAAAAAGTCCTAATGACATACAAGTTGAAATAATTTGTGTGACCTGAACATCCATCATTTGAGCTAATTGATTAGCGCTCACAAACTCTGCAACTTTTAATAACTTTTTGTCTGCCTCATCAATAACAGCTTTTTCTGCTAAACGATCCCTTACTTCATCGCGTTTTTCGCGACGATATTTTGAAGTTTTAGACTTATTCCCTTTTTCGCTCAATCGAGCTAAAGTTTCTTTAATTTGCGCTTGAATTTCTTCTTCAGTTAATTCATGACGTGGTTTACCTGGAATAGATGGCCCTGGTTTTTTTGCCCTGGGGTCACCATATTTTACTTTTGCTTTTTCTCGAGCAATGGCTGACTGTTCCTTACCAACTTTTTTAATTTCTTCTTGAGATAAAACTCCTTTTCGAATCCGTTTTCTTTTTTTCTTATCGATATTATTTGAAGAAGAAACAGGTTTTTTAGGCGTTTCTTTTAAAATTGGTAATTCAATGCTACCCAATATTTTAATCCCTTCAAGTTTTTCGTATTTAGTTTTTATAAATTCTTCTTTTATTTCTTCTTTAATGGGGCTATCTATTGGTTCTTTAAAATCATTATTTAATTCTAACTCTAATTCCAAATTATTATTTTTGGCCAGTGAAGTCGAATTTTCTTGGTCAAAGAGCTCATCTAATTCTTTGCTGATTTTTGGTTTTTTAGTCGGTTTGGTTTTAAGATTCATAGAATCCAAATCGAGCTTTCCTATTACTTTGGGTTTATCTGTAATTTCAACTTCTTTTATTATTTCACTTTTTTCTGAACTTACCTCTATTTTTGGAGTTGTTAAATCTTTAAAGACAATTTCGTTAGAAAGACTTTCGTCATTTAATTTTTTTTTCGTTGTTTCAATTAAAACAATCGGATCGCGCTTTATTTTATTAATATTTTGTGCAATATTATCCGCTTCCTCTCGAGCGGTTTTATCACCAGAAAACTCTTTAAGAAGCAATAAATGTTCATCATCCCCAATTTTTGCATTGGGATTATTTTCAACTGGGTGGCCTTTGGATGCAAGAAATTCAACAATCTTACCTAAAGATAAATTAAACTCTTTTGCTACTTTGCTTAATCGAAGTGTTTTAGCTCCTTCTGACATATTTTATAATAACTGTTCTATATTAATTTTAAGTTGATTTAATTTAAGAAAACCATAGCGTTTTAAATGAAAGTGATAAATAAATATTTTAATCTTCAAATTCGGATTTTAACACCTCGCGCACGCCTCTGATAACATCTTCTTCTATCCCTGTTCTTCGCGCTAATTCTTCATCACTTAATTCAAGAACAGCCTTAGCGGTATCGCAACCAATTGATTTTAATAACTTGATAATATCTGCCTCAATTTCGTCTGAAAATTCTTCTAAATCAACATCATCTTCAGTTTCAATATCTACATCTGTATCTCTGAAAACATCAATTTCATATCCCGTTAATTTTCCCGCTAACTTAATATTATAACCACCTTTTCCAATAGCTAAACTAATTTGATCGGGCTTTAAAAATACTTCGACACGTTTAGTATCTTCGTTTATTTTAATTGTTGTAATTTTAGCAGGACTTAATGAACGTTGAATTAACAAAGTTGAATTAGCAGTATAATTAATTACATCAATATTTTCGTTTTTCAATTCCCTAACAATGCCATGAATTCTTGATCCTTTCATTCCAACGCATGCACCAACTGGATCTATTCTATCATCATAACTTTCAACAGCTACCTTTGCTCTTTCTCCTGGTTCACGGACAATTTTCTTAATGGTAATTAAGCCATCAAAAATTTCAGGAACCTCTGTTTCAAATAAGCGTTCCAAAAATACTGGCGAAGTTCGAGAAACAATAATTGAAGGGGTTCCATTTTTCATTTCAACTTTAGAAACCACGGCTTTAACTGTGTCGCCTTTTTTAAAGAAATCAGATGGAATTTGTTCTGTTTTTGGTAACAATAGTTCACTCCCCTCATCATCCATCAGCATAATTTCTTTTTTCCAAACTTGATAAACTTCTGCGGTAACAACATCTCCTAATTTTTCTTTATACTTATTGTACACCTCGCTTTTTTCTAATTCAAGTATTTTTTGAACTAAATTTTGACGAACCGATAAAACAGCACGACGTCCAAAATCTTCTAATTTTACTTTTTCAGAAACGTCTTCGCCTATTTCAAAATCAGGCTCTATTTTTTGAGCATCAGAAAAACTAATGTGCTTGTTTTCATCATAATCAAACGAATCTTCAGCAAATTCATCATCTACAATTATACGATTTTTATAAATTTCAACATCCCCTTTATCCGGATTAACAATGATATCATAGTTTTTATCGCTACCATATTTTTTTATCAACATGCTTCTAAAAACATCTTCAATAATACTCATCAAAGTGGCGCGGTCGATATTTTTAATATCTTTAAATTCCGAAAACGACTCAATAAGGTTTACGCTTTCCATGGCTTTATTTGTTTTATAACAAAGTACTTTTTTTTATTCACTTTGTTTTTTGGTTAATATTTAAGTTTAATTTTTGATTCTTTTACTTTTTCAAACAAAATCAGTTCTTGTTTTATTACATCTATTTTCCCTTTTCCTATCAATTTATTTTCACGAGTGGTTGTTTCTAATTTAATTTCTTTATCATTGCATGATAACAATATCCCTTCAGTTTTTGAACCATCCTGCAACTTAATTTCAAAATTACGGCCAATATGTTTATGATATTGTCTAGGATAAACTAAAGGAGTTGTTGCACCATGAGAACTAACATCTAGGGCATAATCTTCTTTTTCTCTATTTAAATTCCCTTCAATATATCGGCTTAAGCTAACACAGTCTTTTATTGTTACCCCAATATCTCCATCAATGTATAAGTTAATATGATTATCAGAACTAATTTTAATTCCAGATACAAAAATAGTGGTATTGGATAAAAATTCTTCTGCTAACTTTAATATGTACTCTTTTGATATCAATTTTTCAACAATAAAATAGGGGACTTTTAGTCCCCCACATTAAATTTCTATTTTCAAGAACAAATATAAAGATTTTTTGATTAATAAAACGAAATTTCATATAAAAAAAGAATAATTCAAGTGGGATTAAAGAAATAATTCATGATTTTTTAAAAAAAATAAAATTATTAAAAATGTTTATTTAAACTTAGTTGTCTAATTATTAATAAGTTATAATATAATTTCAAACAAAATGTTGTTTTTGTTTAAAAATCAAAGTCATTTTCTTAACTTAAAGTTTTGAATTAACGTCCTTATTTTTATTTTTGTGTCAAAATTTAAATTAAATTATAATGTCTGAAATTGCAAACAAGGTAAAATCAATCATCGTTGATAAATTAGGAGTAGATGAAAAAGAAGTAACTCCAACAGCTAGTTTTACAAACGATTTAGGAGCAG
>SYAL01000041.1 GCA_005787585.1 Bacteroidota bacterium | reverse complement strand
ATATAATTAAAACAAAAAAACCGCTGAAAATTACAGCGGTTTTTTTGTTTTTTTTTAATTTAAAATTAATTACTCAATAATTAATTTTTTAGTGCTTATAGAATTACCAACTTTAATATTTACAAAGTAAATACCTGTTGACATTCCATTTAAATCCAAATTAACATTGTTTTCACCTATTTGACCTTGAATTTTAATAGCTTTTAAAATCTGGCCCATAGTATTTAAAATAACTAAATCAACCGAACTGTTTTCGTTTAATTCTAAAAGTAAGCTTGTGCTATTTTTTGCTGGATTAGGGAAAATAATACTATTTGAAGAGTTTTCAGTCCCATTATTTAAAATACTAACATTACCAGAACCGGGAACTTTAAATTTTAAGACTGATGAAATATACCAATGCTTATTGTTTGTTAATTGAGAATAAGGTAAACTATTCGAAACAGTAAAAGGCATTGTTATATTAATTGAATTACTTGAAACAGCTGCTGATCCTGAAGTTGAAGACATATAATGAAACATGGCGCGACTTGATACACCTGGTGAAGATGTAGAAATAATAGGTTCTGTAGCGCTTAATGAGCCAGTTGTAACATCTAAACAACGAACGTGTAAATTTGGCAGTGAATTCCATTTTTTAGCATTGTTTGTAAAGTTGGTATCAGACTCTGCCCAAGAATAAATAATGTATTTTCCATCAGGAGTTCTTCCTGCTTGTATACGTGAATCTGAACTTACTTTGTTTCCACCATCAGCATCCCATGGATTTTCATCGAAACCAGGATCTCCAGAAGCAGATCCTGGGCCTTCTGAAGAAAGAGAGTCAACAGTAATGTATGTCCAAGAACCCGAACCGTCCCCAATAAAATCATAAACATATGGACGATTACCAGGCTCATGACCCCATGAATAATTTTCGTTTGCATCAAAAGAGTATCCACCAGTCACTGAATCAACATCAAAATAAGCGGTTCCAACTATAGTAGAAATAATATGCAATTTATTAGAATTATCAACTACTAATCCCAAACCTTCAGCATCATTAAATCTTGGTAATACTGGAGTACTGGCTAAAGAAGAAGACCAAACAGCAGGGATATGTGATTTAATTGGAGCCATCGCCATACTATTGAAATCAATACCATTAATTATTGCCCATGACGCTCCGCTGTTAGTTGTTTTATAAACAATGGGTTGCCATCCTTTATTAGAATTAGTCGCACCTGCTTTAGAGCCAATAAAAACAACATAACCAACTGTCCCAGACTCGTTCCATGCCATTTGAGGTTGTCCTCCCATTGATTTTCCACCATCTGATCTTATAGCCGCATCACAAATTATGGAGTCGCTTGTCCAAGAAAATACACCAGAATTAAAAGTACCTTTAACTACAGCAGCCCCTTTGCGACCTAAAGTAGCAAATGTAGTCCCAGCGTCATCTGTATTGATGGCCCCTATAGACCTAACTTTTCCATCATCTGTACTAGAAAAAGAAATACGAGAAAAAGAGTGTTTCCCAACTTGAGTATTAGTTGGAACCGTTGTCATAAATTGTTGAGCATCAACAGCAGTACTCGGTGAATTATTATAATTTAATCCACCCAACTGCTTACTTGCATACCAGTTTCCAACCCATCCAGACCCATTAGTACAAGGCCCAGATCCAACGATATATGCAGATGACATAGCGTTTGTAGTATTTGTTGCTGGAACATTATAAATAGCACCTTGAGGATACCTGGCCCAATTTGTATTATTTGACCAAAAACAAGTACTATCCCAACTTACACCCCAATCGTTTGATATTTCAGCAACTATTGCTCCACTTTGAGCTGTAGCTGCAGGAGAAGGTGAAACTAAATAAGATGCACTTATTCTGTGAATAAAAGAAACTGCATTCAAGTTGTCGCTATATTGCAGAGGTTTTGATGCACTAACTAACATCCCATAAATATTTCTTGACCCTCCAATAACTCCCCATGTATTTATTGGATGAGCAATGTTAGAAGATTGAGAAGTTGAATTCTCATCATTTGTTACATTCAATTGAGCATTTTGAGAAATTGGCTCAGATCGCATTAATAATTGTTCATTTTTGAACATTTTGTTTGCGTAATCAGTTTTTCCAGAAGGTTGGAATTTAATTTGTGCATTAGAAGCTAAGGTAGTTAATAGCAAAGCTCCAATTAGTAATTGTTTTTTCATACTTATAATTATTAAATGTTACATAATTGTTAAACCAAAGTAGGCCTAAAAATTGTTTTACGCTAATTTATTAATTATTAATTTAAAAAACTACACTTTTTATAAAATTTTTAGATAAAAAAAAGAGTCGTCATAATTGACGACTCTTTTAAAAAATTTTTAATAAAGATTATTTTCCTTTATTAACTGCGCCAGCTAAATCGGAACCAGCTTTAAATTTAACTACTTTTTTAGCAGCAATTTTAATTTCTTTTCCTGTTTGAGGGTTACGACCAATTCGAGCAGAACGTTTAGCTACCGAAAAAGAACCGAAACCTACTAAACCAAGGCGATCTCCTTTTTTTAAGGCTTTGTGAATTGCTTCAATTGTAGAATCTAAGGCACGACCAGCGTCTGCTTTTGTTAATTTTGCTCCAGATGCAATAGCATCAATTAATTGCGCTTTGTTCATTTTGTTTTTAATTTTAAATGGTTAAACAATATAATTATATAACAAATTTAGTGGATAAACCATATTTAACAAGGGGTGTGACAAAAAAAAGCCTGATTTTGTTGATAAACAAGCTATTTGTTAATAAATAATGGCTGAACGGCTAATATTTTAAAGGGTTAAGCAAGAAATTTATTAAATTTTTGAATGATAATAAGCATTTAGCGAGTGTATGAAGTGGAATCTTTTGAATAAATAAAAAGTTTAAACTAATTTAGCACCAGCATTTAATTTTGTTCCTCTTAAAAAATCTGCAATTAATAGTCTTTTTTTTCCTTCTATTTGTATATCGTTTATTTGAAGTATACCATTTTTACAATATACCTTTAAAAAAGTTTCATTATCGGTAAATAGCAAACCGTTATCATAATTATGATTAAATAATTCGAACGAGGAATTGTAAATTTTAATGATTAATAGTTTATCAGCTTTATTGTTTAAATAAGCCATAGCTGTTGGATAAGGACTTAAACCTCTAATTAAATTGTAAATTTCAATTCCCGACTTATTCCAATTAATTTTACAAATTTCTTTTGTGAGCTTTGGAGCTTGATAAGTATTTTCCTCATTTTGAGAAATAAATTTTAACTCATGGCCTTGTGTATAATTGTTATTTATTTCGATAACTGTTTTGAGAAGTAATTCAGCGCCTATTTTCATTAACTGATTATGAAGATCTCCAGCAGTTATATCAGAGGTTAAATTTATCTTTTCTTGATATAATATATTACCAGTATCAATAGCTTGTTTTATTTTAAATGTAGTAACTCCACTTTCTTTTTCATTATTAATAATGGCCCAATTTATTGGAGCAGCCCCTCGATATTTAGGTAATAACGAGGCGTGTAGATTATAAGTACCCAATTTAGGCATGTTCCAGATTATTTCGGGCAACATTCTAAAAGCGACTACAATTTGCAAATCGGCGTTTAAGGTTTTTAATTCTGAAATAAAATTTAAATCTTTTAAGTTAGTAGGTTGAAGTATTTTTATTTGTTGTATAATTGCAAATTCTTTTATTTTAGATTGTTTTATTTTTTGTCCACGACCAGCAGGTTTATCTGGAGCAGTTACAACTGCCACAATATTAAAGCCGTTTTTTATTAATATTTCTAAACTGGAAACCGCAAATTCAGGCGTTCCCATGAACACTATACGCATATTTTTTACTATAATAAAAAAGCCGCTTCAAAAATTGAAGCGGCTTCAAGAACATTAGAAAAAATTAATCAACAATTATTTTTTTAGTCACCTTTTCGGTGTCAGATTCTACTGTAATAAAATAAATACCTTTTGATTTATTTGAAACATTGATAGAAAAGTTTTCTTTTGAATTTTTTGATACCTTTTCATCAAAAACTTTAGCGCCTATTACATTTACCATTTTTATTTTATATGTTTCGTTAGAATTTGGTAATGTTAAGTTTATTTGATCGTGAGCAGGATTGGGATAAACAAAGAAAGAATTTTCTAAACTTGATTTTTCAGAAAGGCCAACTCCACCACAAGGAGAAACTGAAATTATTTGCTGAGCTGAATTTGTTCCAGATGCATTAGCTGCCCTTAAAGTCAAGGTATAACTTGAAATAGTAAAATCAAAACTAATTTTTTTATTGTTACCAACATTTGAAAACATGGTAATACCTGCTTGAGGATTAATACTCCATGTGTAGCTGAAAGCACCTATTGCAGTTGTTGTATTTACAGTTTGTATAGTTTCAGTTGGGCTGCATACCTGAAGCGGAACGGTAAAAGTAACGGCTGGACTACAATCTTTAACTAAAATGGTTTGAGTAACAGCCGCAGAACCAGTTATGCTTGATGCAACAAGAGTAATAGAATATACCCCTGGTGCAGAAACTTTAATAGAAACTGTTTGATTTCCAACAATAGGAGAAATTGTTGTTCCTATTGCTGGTAAGATAGAAACAGAAATACCAGGAGCAGGTGATCCGGTGCTTGTATTATTTAAAGTAAATGCTACATTATTACAAACGTTTGATGGAGTTGTAAAATTAGGGACAGGAAGCATACAATTTAATACGTTTATGATTTGAGAAGATGTACTAGTTCCAACTGCGCTGTTTACGGTTAATATGAGTGTATATGATCCTGTATTAGAAAAAGTAACTATAGGAACAGATGAAGTTGGTGAAGTGAAAACAACACCTGCAGGAAATGCAGACCAAGCATAAGATAATGTTCCAGTACCTGTAGAACTGTTAATAGGAGAGATTGTAACAGTAGCCGCCGTTTTACATACATTTACAGGAATTGAAAATATTGAGTTAAATGTAGCTCCATTGTATTTCCATAAACCACCAACAGAGGGGGAATTCTGACTACTAAAACTACCAGCCCAACCTATTGAGGAACTTGCGAAGTCAATACAGGTATAACCAATTCCTGTGCTACCCCAATCCGTCCATGATAAACCATTATTAGTAGAATAAGAAATCAATTGGTTTTGATTATCAACTGAGGCAAAAAAACTTGTTCCAGGTATACCACAAATATCATTTCTTCCCAAATTTTGAGGAGCAGGATTAATTAAACTATAAGATAATCCACCATTATTAGTGTTGTATACTTCCAATCCATTAGGTCCTTGAGCATAAATAATTCCATTATTAGCGTCAGCAAAAGCCAATTCAACAACTGTTGAAGTGATTGCTCCAAGCGAAGTTACGTTCCATGTAAGGCCAGCATTTGTTGAACGATAAACTCTTCCTTTTTGAGTACCAAACCAATAGTTCGTTGTGCCCTGTTTGCAATATAAATCAACAATACCATATTCCCCAGGAATTGGATCTGGAATGTTTGCCCCTGAAACCTGTGTCCAAGAGGTTCCTCCATTTGTAGTTGTCCAAATTTCGTACTCACCATTAACGGGGTCGCCCATTGTCATACCATTATTAGGGGTTAAAAACGAAACAATATTGGTAAATGATGCGGAATTAGTATACATGCCTGGGGCGGTCATATTTGTCCATGTTGTGCCGCCATTTGTTGTTCTGTGAATTGCACCCATACTTGAAGTAGCACTCATAAAGGCAGAAGCCCATGCAGTATTGGCATCAATACCTTCTAAATTTGCTAATTGATAAGTATTTGTGTCAGGGTAGATATTTCCGGAATTATATGAGGTGCCCCCATTAATTGTTCTTGAATACCAATTAACATTTTGGCCTGGAGCAACTCCATTATAACCCGCAAGCCAAACAACATTAGCATCAACAACATCTAAAAACCTGTGCCCTGCACTTGTTATAGAAAAAGATGCATTTTGAGATATTGTCCAACTAGGGCTTGGAACTTGAGCCAATAGAGTGCTTATTGAAAGCACAGTAAAAATAGATAGTAATTTTTTTTTCATTGCTTAAATTTTAAATGTAGTTTTAAAAGTAATTAGTATATTTAAATATTGCAAATATATTTTAAAAAAATTTAGGATGTTATTTTGTATTAATTTATGTTTTTAAGAAGATGTTTTTCATTTTTTTTGATGTTAAATACCTACATTTGCAAATAAAATTAGTATTAAATGATACAAACGGATTTGTTGATTGTTGGTGCTGGTCCTGTTGGTTTATTTGCAGTTTTTGAGGCAGGTCTTTTAAAAATGAGATGTCATTTAGTTGATTATTTACCTCAAGTTGGTGGTCAATTATCCGAAATCTACCCCAAAAAACCAATTTATGATATTCCAGGCTATCCAAAAATCCTAGCTCAGGAGTTAGTTGAGAATTTAATAAAACAAATAGAACCTTTTAAGCCAACTTTTACCCTTGGTGAGCGCATAGAAACGCTTGAAAAAAAAGCGGAAGGAGATTTTATGTTATTGACCAATCTTGGCACTAAAATCAAAGCTAAAGCAGTTGTTATTGCTGGAGGACTAGGTTGTTTTGAGCCAAGAAAACCAGATATATTAGACTTAGAAAAATTCGAAAACGGTAAAGGAGTTAACTATATGATTTTAGAGCCTGAAAAGTTTAAAAATACTAAAATGATAATAGCTGGCGGTGGAGATAGCGCTTTAGATTGGACTATTTTTTTAAGTGATATTTGTAGTGAACTAAGCTTAGTACATCGAAGTGAAAGTTTTAGAGGATCACCTGATAGTGTTAATAAAGTTATGAAGTTGGCCGAGGAAGGGAAAATAAAGCTTTATTTAAATACGAATATCGTTTCTGTTGAAGGTGAAAATATGTTAGAAAAAGTAGAGTTAATAAATATAAAAACCCAAGAAAAAAATAATATAAAAACTGATTATCTTATCCCTTTATTTGGTTTAAGTCCAAAACTTGGGCCAATAGAAAATTGGAATTTAAATTTAGATAAAAATGCCATTGAGGTAAATACTGAAGATTACAGTACTTCAATTTCTGGTATTTATGCAATTGGAGATATTAATACTTATAAAAATAAATTGAAATTGATTTTATGCGGATTTCACGAAGCTGCATTAATGAGTCACAGTGTTTATAAATACATCAATCCGGGGGTAAAGTATACCATGAAATATACCACTGTTCAGGGAGTTAATGAATTTTAATTAAAAAGTGGGATTTTATTTTGATGATATGCTTTAGCTCCAAATTTATTTTGCCAATATTTTGCTAAATAAATTTGTTCTGTTTGCCCTGGAGTAGGGATTAAAATTATTTTGTTTTTTTTTAATAAGTATAAATCCATTAATGTACTGTAACCACTTCTACAAATAATAGTATCTGATTTTAGAATTAAATTTTGTAATTCGTTTCCGAAAGAGAAATTAAAATAAGTTATTTTTAAAGGGTTAATTATTTTAAATTTAGAATCGCTTCCTCTAACTAAAACAATATTTTTATTTGATTTTGTAAAAGATTTAATTAATAACTTTTCTAATACTGTTCTTTGTGGCTCTTCGCCTGATAATAAAATTAAGTAATCAAATTCAATTATAATTTTTTCTTTTAAGTTTGATGGAATTAAAGCTGTTTTTGGGCCAATAAATTTAGTTGGAATATTGATGAGAGAAGACTCGCTTAGCATACCAGACAATCTTTTATCTAATTGCTCGTAATCTGGAACCCAAACTTGGTTAAATTGATTTAAATATTTTCGATTAATTAAATTAGCTAAATAAGAAAAAAAGGGGGCCTGTATATTAAGTTGATGAGTTATAAAAATAGATTCAATTTTTTTATTTGAAAGACCAAATCTATTATCGCTAATTACCATATCAATATTATGTAAATTAATTAATTTAGTAAGCTGTTTTTTTTCTTTGAGTATTTTAAAATATATTTTTGGAAACTGTAAAATTAGTTTAAGCCATAGAGGTATTTTTTTTGAATAATTAATTGAATATGAAGGGATATAAATTTTTTTTAATTCAGGGAAGTAAGAATCAAAAACTTTTATATTTTTTATTGTTACCCCAATAATAACTATATTATTTTTTTTTAAATCTCTAATAATTGAAATACATCTAGAAGAATGGCCAATTCCCCAATCTATGGGTGCAATAAAAATAATTTTATTATTTATGGCATCCATTATTTTATTTAGATATTTAGTGATGGAGTTTTTTTAAAAATAAAAAAATAAGTAAAAGACTCCTAATTATAAATCTACTTTGATATAATATTATCTATTCTTAGGAAGAAATTTTTGTTGTTAAGTCTGCAATTAGTTCGTTGGGAATTTTATTTAATTTTTTAAATCGAGTTCAAGATTTTTAATATCTATTAAAATTGAGTTTATTAACTTTCTATTAAATAAATTATAATGTTTTATTAAATCGCATTTAAATTATTTAAGCATCAATTTTTGCGTATTTTGAATTTTTTTCGATGAAATCTCTGCGAGGCGGAACCTCATCGCCCATTAACATACTAAACACTCTATCTGCTTCAGCAGCGCTATCAATAGTAACTTGGCGTAATGTACGATAATTAGGATCTAAAGTTGTTTCCCATAATTGTATTGCATTCATTTCACCTAACCCTTTATAACGTTGAACATGGACGCTATCTGATTTTTCGCCCCCTAATAATTTAATTTGTAAGTCGCGTTCGGCTTCATTCCAACAATAAATCTGTTCTTTGCCTTTTTTTACTAAATATAAAGGTGGCGAGGCAATAAAGATATATCCTTTTTCGACCAACTCTTTCATGTGTCTGAAGAAGAAAGTTAAAATCAAAGTGGTAATATGCGAACCGTCAACATCAGCATCGCACATAATAATTACTTTGTGGTAACGTAATTTATCAATGTTGAGAGCGCGATCATCTTCTTTAGTTCCACGAAAAACCCCCAAAGCTGTAAACATATTTTTTATTTCTTCATTTTCGTATATTTTATATTCTAATGCTTTTTCAACATTTAAAATTTTTCCTCGCAATGGGAGTATTGCTTGAAAATCCCGATTACGACCTTGTTTGGCTGTTCCTCCTGCGGAATCTCCCTCCACTAAAAATAATTCGCAAGCTAAAGGATCTCCGCTTGCACAATCGGCTAATTTACCTGGTAAACCTGAGCCGTTCATCACACTTTTACGTTGAACCATTTCTCGGGCCTTGCGAGCTGCATGACGAGCAGTAGCGGCTAAAATAACTTTATCTACAATGGTACGAGCTTGTTTTGGGTGCTCTTCTAAATAATTTTGTAGCGCTTCGCTTATTGCTTGGTCAACAGCACCAATAGCTTCGTTATTTCCCAGTTTACCTTTAGTTTGACCTTCGAACTGAGGTTCTTGAACTTTTACAGAAATAACGGCCGTTAATCCTTCGCGAAAATCATCGCCACTAATTTCGAATTTTACATTTTTAAGCAAGCCATTTTTATCTGCATAGCTTTTTAAGGTTCGCGTTAAACCTCTTCTAAAACCAGCTAAATGAGTTCCACCTTCGTGGGTATTAATATTATTTACATAACTCTGAATGTTTTCGCTATATGAATTATTATACATCATTGCAACCTCAACAGGAATTGAGCCTTTATCATTTTCTATATAAATAGGCTCATCTATTAATTTTTCTTTTGCTGCATCAAGGTATAAAACAAATTCACGAAGCCCGCCTTCACTGTAAAAGCTTTCGGTTATTGGTTGATTATTTTCGTCTAATTCGCGCTCATCTATTAAAATAATTGTAATACCTTTATTTAAAAAAGAAAGCTCACGAATACGATTGGCAAGAGTGGAGTAATTATACTCAAGAGTTGAGAAAATACTATTGTCAGGAGTAAAAGTGACTATGGTGCCACGATAATTTGTAATGCCAGTTTCTGTTGCAGGATATAAAGGTTTACCTATATTAAATTCTTGAGTAGTTATTTTTCCATCACGATGAACTTCAGCTTTTAAATGGGTTGATAATGCATTTACACAACTTACCCCAACCCCATGCAACCCACCAGAAACTTTATACGTGTCTTTATCAAATTTTCCACCAGCATGCAAAACAGTCATAACAACTTCTAATGCACTTACGCCTAATTTAGGATGAATAGAAGTTGGAATACCTCTGCCATCATCTTTTACTCTGATAGAATTTCCTTTTAAAATAGAAACTGTTATTTCTTTGCAGTGACCAGCGAGCGCTTCATCAATTGAATTATCAATTACTTCATAAACTAAATGATGTAATCCTCTAAAACCAGTATCGCCAATGTACATCGAAGGCCTTTTCCTAACTGCTTCTAAGCCTTCTAAAACTTGAATATTATCGGCTCCGTAATTTTGTTTATCGGTTGTAATTTCTGACATAATTATCTCTTTCTCTTTTTTTTATAATCCTTTAAATTTAATTAAAAAATGTTGATTTAACACTAAAAATATATACTTATTTTACTAACAAAATGTTAAAAATTAATTAGTAAAAATTCTATTAGTTTTGTAGCTTAATTAATATTATGGTTTGGCACATTGTAAGATATTGGGTTACTTTTTTTATTCCATTGTTTTATAAGCGGGTGCAGGTTAATAGTATTGAAAATTTAAAAGTAAAAGGGCCTGTTATTTTGGCAATGAATCATCCAAATGCCTTTACTGATGCGGTTGCTTTTGCATTTATAGCATATCCCATAAGAACGAAATATTTAGCCAGAGGGGATGTATTTAAGCCTGGATTTATATCTTGGATTTTGGAACAAATAGGTATTATTCCAATTTTTAGAATACAGGATGCTGGCAAAGAAGGGTTGCTAAGAAACCAAAGTACTTTTCGAAAGGTGAATGAATTATTACAAAGAAAAGAAAAGCTAATTGTTTTTGCAGAGGGAATTTGCGTTCAGGAAAGAAGGATAAGGCCTTTAAAAAAAGGAGTTGCTAGAATGATTTTTGGTGCTTTTGAGACATTAAAAGAGGATAACCTTATAGTATTGCCAGTTGGCCTCAATTATAACCAACCAGATAAATATAGAAGTAATTTGTATTACAACATTGGTGAACCAATTAATGTAAAAGACTTTATAGAAGACTTTAAAATTAATCCAGCAAAAGCCCAAACTGATTTTTTACAAATACTCCAACCTAAAATAAAAGAATTGATAA
The DNA here is from genome assembly GCA_005787585.1 of Bacteroidota bacterium. GTDB lineage: Bacteria > Bacteroidota > Bacteroidia > B-17B0 > Aurantibacillaceae > Aurantibacillus. The sequence goes on along the minus strand of SYAL01000041.1, from coordinate 8,508 downwards.
ATCAAATTAATCAAAAAGAAAATGATGAAGTGGTTTATTTTTATGAAGATTTATTTAAACGTCAATTGTTGTTAGAACAACAGTTAGATTATAAAAATTTAAAAGATGATTTTTTTGTAACAAAACAAATTACAGAAAAAGTTAATTCAGCAGCACTTAATAATCAAGCAATATTAAATGAATTTAAATTAAAGGCTAGAGATTATTTTAATCAATTAAAAAAATATTGTATTAAAGATTGGCTGATCAATCCAAAGCTTAATCAACGAGTTAATTTTTATAATTTTTATTTTTATTTTTTTATTGTAATCCTATTCTTTCCTATATATGCTCTTGCAATATTAGGAAACTATGGGCCGTATTTAATCACAAAAAAGTTAACAAAAAAAATTGTAAAGAACAAAGAGTTTTATTCGTCAATAGCTATAGTAATTGGAATGGTTCTTTTTTTAATTAATTATTTATTCTTGTTTTTTGTTATTTATTTCTTTTCGACTAATATATTTTTACCACTATTTATTTGTTTTATATTTATTATGAGTGGTTGGTTTAGTTTACATTACCATCCGTTTAAAGCAAAAACTTTTGGAATGTGGCGCATTTTAAAAGATAAAAATTTATATAATCACCTTAGTTTAAAGCGCGACGAATTAATTAAACTGATAAACGCTTTTTAATTTATCGTATTAATTTTTTTTAGCTTTTATAATTTTTAAATAGAATACTTCAGAGTAAGCTACTTAAGATTTGACCGAAGTGATAAATGTCTTCGAACGAATTATATAAAGCAACAGTAGAGCAACGAATTACATTTGGTTCTCTCCAATCAGGCACAACTCCATTTGCAGTTAATTTATTAAATAAATCTTTATTATAGCCAATGGCAATTATCGAAATTTGGCTTCCTCTATTTTCTTTTGGAGTGATAATTTGAAGACAATTATTTTTTTGTAGATTAATTTCTTGTATAATAAATTCCAAATAAGCTGTTAATTGTTTGCTTTTTTCAATTAAAGCAGGCATACCAACTTCTTCGAAAATATCTAAACTAGCTCTACATGCTGCCATACTTAAAACTGGTGCATTGCTCAATTGCCAACGTTCGGCAGTATTCATCGGAATAAAAGTTTTATCCATTAAAAATCTAGTGGTTTTATCATGTCCCCACCATCCTGCAAATAAGGGTAAATCTAAATTTTTTAAATTTTTTTCGTGAACAAAAACACCTCCTACACTTCCAGGACCACTATTTAAATATTTGTAAGTACACCAAGAAGCAAAATCTACATTCCAATCGTGAAGATTTAATTCAATGTTTCCTGCCGCATGAGCCAGATCAAAACCAACAATGGCACCTGCTTTATGCCCTGCTTCAGTAATCCGTTTCATATCAAAAACTTGACCTGAAAAATAATTAACACCGCCAATCATTATTAAAGCTAAAGAATCTTTATTTTTTTCGATTGCCGCCTCTATATCTTCTTCACGAATATTAAATTCTCCTTTTCTAGGCTCTACCTCAATTAAGGCTTCTTCAATTGTATAACCATGAAATTTTATTTGCGATTGAAGCGCGTATTGATCACTTGGAAATGCTTTTGATTCACATAAAATTTTAAATCTTTTTGGATTAGGACGATAAAACGAAACCATAAGTAAATGTAAGTTTACGGTCAGTTGATTCATCATTACTGTTTCTTGAGGTAAAGCCCCAACAATTTTAGCCATTTTATCAGTTAACGTTTCGTGGTATGAAAGCCACGGATTTTTTGCTAAAAAATGCCCTTCCACTCCATATTTCCCCCAATCATTTAATTCTTGTAAAAGATAAGTTCGAGTTTTTTTTGGCTGTAAACCCAAAGAGTTACCAGTGAAGTAAATTAAATCTTTATTATGATGTTGAGGGATTATAAATTGTTCACGATAATTTTTTAACGGATCTGCATAATCCATTTTTTTAGCAGAATGAATATCGTTCTTAAAATTGTTTATTAAATTCACAGCTTAAGCTATTATTTTTATGAGGGGTAAAATTAGTTATAAAGGATATTTTTAGCAATGATTATTTAGCTTATTTGATTTAGTAATTTCATTATTTATATATTCTTTATGTTTTGCCATTTACTTTTAAAGGTTTGAGTTAAAACTGTTGCGCGTTGTTTTGCTAATTCTGCTTTTTTGCCAATAAATAATTTGTCAGTGGTTTCAATAAAACAATTAAGCCAAACATCAAATTGATAAGTTTGAATTGGCAAATGCAGATGTTTTTCAAATACATTGGTTTTGTATCCTGATTCATCAAGCAATACAAAAGCCCAAAAAGAAACAATTTGAGGAAGGTGATTTTCGAAATTAATATCTTTAAATACTTCTCTCATACCATCAATTTCTAGTAACTTCAAATAAAATTGACGAATTAATAATTCAATATCTAATTTTGACTGAATATCTTGCATATAGCTAATTATTATTGAATAAATCCCTTTTTTATTTTATTCCGATTTTATTGAATCGATTCTCAATATTGGAAGAATATTTGGTAAGTTTTGAATTTTAAGCGTTTCCTCGCTCAAATTGTTTTGTTTGTTTAATTCATCATAATTTAAATTTTTAATCTTTAAGTTTTTATCAGATTGATTTGGAACACTTTTAATAATTACTCGCTTTTCATTATTTACATCTTCTTGGTTTATAGTATCTTTTTGAGTTACTTTTTCTATGGTATTTTTTTTTGTTTTTAAAATTAATGGATTCAATAGAATTTTAGGGTTTATTTTTTTATTTTCTTCATTTAATGTTTTATTTAAATTTTTGCTTATTATATTTTTATTTATTGGATTTTTAATATTTATTATTTTGAATAATACTGAAGCAATGCTAATAATAATTGTTAAAAAAATTAATCCCAATAAAAGGCGCTTATTAGAATGTATTTTTACTTTTATAAATGTACTAGGCTCTTTTATTTTTATTTGAGACAGGCCTTGTTTCTGAAATTTGAGCCAAGCCTCGGGCTTATATTCTAATTCAAAATCTTTCAGCTTTTGCTTTAAATTCCTCTCGTCAATTTCATAAGTAAAGTGGCTACTCATATGGTTATCCCTTTCAATTTTTTTTCTATGTTTTTTTGTAAATTAAATCGGGCTTTTTCAAGATTACTTTTAATTGTCTCTTCGCTCGTTTCCAAAATAAAAGCAGATTCTTGAATACTAAAACCATCTATCACATGTAAATTAAAAATCAGCCGTTGAGAGGGTACAAGAATTTGTAAAGCTTTAATAATTGTTTCGATATCTGTCTTATTAAAGTCAATTAAGTCGTTATTTTCGAACAAATCATAGTTTTTTATGGCTTTATCAATAGCATATACAGTGCTAGATACATAATATTCACTTCGAATACTTTTAATAAATTCTACACTAGCAATAATAAATTCTTCGATTAATATTTTTTCAGGTTCTGATTTTTTTTGGTTACGAAAGTGGTAAAGCTTATTATAGGCTCTTTCGAAAGCAGAATGAAAAACAAGGTCGGCTTGAGTATTGTCTTTGGCATAACGCATAGCAATGCCGGCTAACTTTCCATAATATAATTCAAATACTTGTTGAATTAAGGTTTTATCATTTTTTTGAATTAAATCTGATAATTCGTTTGGAGACATTACTTATATTAAAATTAATTTGCTCGTTAATCCCTTAAATTATTATTCTTGAGATTTGAAGTATAAATGTAAGGTTAAAAATGGCATATAAAACTTCGTCAATTCTATTAATATCAACCAATCATAGTTAATGAACGATGTTTATAGATATATTTACTTAAAAACTTTTTTTAAACTCACAACATTTTTTAGATTTATTTGTTGTTATTTATTATTCGGCTGTAAATCAATATCATTTAAAATAATGAACAATCAATGGTTAATTTTATTTGTTTAAAACTTTAGCAAGCTGTTAATTTATTTGTTTACTATATAGATTAATTTTTATATTTATTTGTAGAGACCATTATAAAAAAATTTAATAATATTTAAAGCTAAGTTATGACTGAACCAATACTCGTTGAAAACAAAGATAGATTTGTACTTTTCCCAATTAAATACAAAGATATTTGGGAATATTATAAAAAAGCAGAAGCAAGTTTTTGGACTGCTGAAGAAATTGATTTAGCTTCAGATATGATAGACTGGAATAATAAGTTAAACGATAACGAAAAACATTTTATAAAACATGTACTAGCTTTTTTCGCAGCAAGCGACGGTATTGTTAATGAAAATTTAGCCATTAACTTCTTGAATGAAGTGCAGTACCCAGAAGCCCGCTGTTTTTATGGATTTCAAATAATGATGGAGAATATTCATTCAGAAACATACTCCTTACTAATAGATACTTATATAAAGGATCCTGTTGAAAAGGATTATTTATTACATGCTATTGAAACAATGCCTTGTGTTGGAGAAAAAGCTGATTGGGCTTTGCGATGGATTAATAATGGCTCCTTTGCAGAGCGATTAATTGCTTTTGCAGCAGTAGAAGGAATTTTCTTTTCTGGGTCTTTTTGTTCTATTTTTTGGTTAAAAAAACGTGGCTTAATGCCTGGATTAACATTTAGTAATGAATTAATTAGTCGCGACGAAGGGTTACATTGTGATTTTGCCTGTGCCATTTATTCTCAGCATATCAAAAATAAGCTGCCAAAAGAAAAGGTTACAAAAATTATTGTTGACGCTGTTAGTATTGAGAAAAAATTTGTAGTTGAAGCTATCCCGGTAAAATTGATAGGAATGAATTCAGATTTAATGTGTTTGTATATTGAGTTTTGTGCTGATCGTTTACTACAATCTCTTGGTTGCGACAAATTTTTTAATTCAACAAACCCTTTTGATTTTATGGAGATGATTTCATTGCAGGGAAAAACAAACTTTTTTGAAAAACGCGTGGCTGAATATCAAAAAGCTGGCGTTATGAACAAGAAAGAAGAAAATAACGTATTTAACCTAGACGAAGATTTTTAATTTAACAACGGTCGGTTAAAAAATTTAATTAACTTTTTTTAATACATAATCAAGATAGGGCTCTTGAAAGGAAAAAGACTCCCTAATTGTAGAATTTTAATGATAAAAAATAATTAACCGTCAAATTGTTGAAACATTTAAAATTAGAAAGTTAAAAATGGTAAAATTGAAAGTATTTTGTGTTTTAATTAAATAGGCTAAGAAATATTAAAAATTATTAAGTGGTATGTTCGTAATAAAAAGAGATAATACTCGCGAGTCGGTAAAGTTCGATAAAATTACCGCCCGTATTCAAAAACTCAGCTATGGTTTAGAGCCATCTCATGTTGATCCTATATTAGTTGCTAAAAAAGTAATTGATGGTGTTTATGATGGTGTTACTACTAGTGAGTTAGATAACTTGGCGGCAGAAACTGCAGCAGGTTTGACTTCACGCCATCCAGACTATGCACAATTAGCATCTCGAATTGCCGTTAGCAATCTTCACAAAAATACAATTAAATCTTTTTCTAAAACTATTGAAGCGCTTTATCATTACATTGATCCAAAAAATGGATTAAAAGCGGCACTAATTGCCGATGATGTATATCAAATTGTAATGGAAAATGCTCATACTCTTGATTCTTCTATTATTTACGATAGAGATTTTGGTTACGATTACTTTGGCTTTAAAACACTTGAGCGCTCTTATTTACTAAAAATGAATAGTCAAGTTGCTGAACGCCCTCAACATATGATCATGAGAGTAGCTGTTGGAATTCATAAAAATGATATTGATTCGGCACTCAGAACTTATTCCTTAATGAGTGAGCGTTGGTTTACTCATGCTACGCCAACTTTATTTAATGCCGGCACACCAAAACCTCAAATGAGCTCCTGTTTTTTATTACAAGTAAAAGATGATAGTATAGATGGTATTTACGACACATTAAAAATGTGTGCTAAAATATCGCAAAGCGCTGGTGGAATAGGAATTAATATTCACAATGTTAGAGCCACTGGCTCTTATATTAAAGGCACTAATGGCACTAGCAATGGAATTATTCCAATGTTAAAAGTATATAACGAAACAGCCCGCTATGTTGATCAAGGCGGCGGAAAACGAAAAGGATCTATAGCTATTTACTTAGAGCCTTGGCATGCAGATATTTTTGATTTTTTAGATATTCGTAAAAATCATGGTAAAGAAGAAATGCGCGCCCGTGATTTATTTACAGCACTTTGGATTCCAGATTTATTTATGAAGCGAGTAGAGGCCGAAGCAGATTGGAGTTTAATGTGCCCGAACGAATGCCCTGGATTAAGTGATTGCCATAGCGAAGCATTTGAAACTTTATATACGAAATATGAAAGCCAAGGTAAATTCAGAAAACAAATCAAAGCTCGCGAATTATGGTCTGCTATTATTGAAGCTCAAATAGAAACTGGTAATCCTTATATGTTATTTAAAGATGCCGCAAATTCTAAATCCAATCAACAAAACTTAGGGACCATTAAGTCTTCTAATTTATGTACTGAAATTATTGAATATACCAGTGCTGATGAAGTAGCGGTTTGTAATTTAGCATCTTTAGCCTTACCTCGTTTTGTAGATGAAAAAGCGGGATTTTTTGATCATCATAAATTATTCGAAATAACCTACCAAGCCACATTAAATTTAAATAAAATTATTGATCGTAATTATTATCCAATTCCAGAAGCCAGAAATTCTAATTTGCGGAACCGCCCAATTGGATTGGGAGTTCAGGGATTAGCAGATACTTTTATTTTGATGCGTTTTCCCTTTGAAAGTGAGGAAGCTAAAAAATTAAATTCTGAGATTTTCGAAACTATTTATTATGCCTCTTTAACTGCAAGTAAAGACCTCGCCATAAAAGAGGGGGCTTACGAAACTTATTTAGGCTCTCCTATTTCTAAAGGTATATTTCAGCAAGACATGTGGAACATAAAGCCAAGCCCAAGATGGGAATGGGATACTTTACGTGAGGAAATTCTTAAATATGGCGTTCGTAATAGTTTACTATTAGCCCCCATGCCAACAGCTAGCACTTCGCAAATTTTAGGAAATAATGAATGTTTCGAACCCTATACTTCAAATATTTATACTCGACGAGTATTAAGTGGAGAGTTTGTTGTTGTAAATAAACACTTATTGCGCGACTTAGTAAAACTTGGAATTTGGAACGAAAATCTAAAGAATAAAATTATTGCAGCGAATGGTTCTGTTCAAAACATTCCAGAAATACCTTCTAATATTAAAGAACTTTATAAAACTGTTTGGGAAATTAAACAACGCACTATTATTGATATGGCTGCTGATAGAGGTGCATTTATCGATCAATCTCAATCATTAAATTTATTTATTCAAGACGCAAATTTTGCTAAAATGAGTAGTGCTCATTTTTATTCTTGGAAAAAAGGATTAAAAACCGGTATGTATTATTTAAGAACTAAAGCAGCCGCCGATGCCATTAAATTTACAGTAGATCAAGATGCTCTATCTCAACCTGCTTTTGTTTTAGGTAATGAAGATCAGTTATTAGTTGATAGAGGACAAGGACATGTTTTAAGTTTTGAAGAACAACAAGCTCAATTAGCTTGCAGTTTAGACAATCCAGATACTTGCGAAGCCTGTGGCTCATAAATTGATTGTATTTAAAATAAAAACACATTAAAAAACTTAAAGAGTTTTTTAGTTTATACAAAGAATTAAAAATAGCTCAGATTTTAAATTAGTTTTCCATTGGGTAACCTTTAGCAACCCAATCTTCTCTAATTCCAACAGGCAATTCCAACACCTTTGCATTTTTAAAACCCGCATTAATTAATGCATCGTATGCAGGCCTAATGTTCGGACAACTGGCATAAGAGCAACAGCCGCAATAAACTACAATAGTTCTACTTTTATTCTCCCAAGCAACAGTAGACTTTATCTTTTCAATACCCGTAACACTTGTTGCCCGTCCAACTTCAACCGAAGACTTTATCAAATCCATGGGTCCAACATTTAAAATAAGTGGCTTTTCTTTTGGATTGAGATTTGAATTAATTTTATCTGCTAATTCTTTTGTAGGCATCATCTGCTCTTTTTTCCAAATGGGTGTTTGGCTATAAGAATAAGTAGTATAAATTGCTAACATTAAAACAAATGTTTTTTTCATAAAATATTTTTTTTCGAAAGATACTGAAAGCTACCGTAAATAAATTCTAAAAAAAGCTAAAAAATAAAATCAAGATGTTTTAATTATTAAATAAATAATATATTATTTCTCAAATAAACACACGATTGTTCAAATCAAAAAAATCTAAATCTAAAAGATTAACTTGACAAACATAACTTTATCAAAACTCATAAAAATATGGCTCTAAAAAAAGAAATTAAAATAAGCTACCCCACCGTCCCCGCCATCCTGGCAGCCTGCAATGCGCCAGGCTGCCTACGGCTACCCCACAGTCCCCACCATCCTGGCAGCCTGCAATGCGCCAGGCTGCCT
>SYAL01000040.1 GCA_005787585.1 Bacteroidota bacterium | reverse complement strand
TTTTTTTAGCCAAAAAACTAAAGCAACAGATTGGTATTTGAATAGTAATACTTCACTTAATTCTGCTCTACTTAGTTCTTGGACCAGTAATTCTAATGGCTCTGCTGGATCTGTTCCATCATCATTTACAAGTGCTGGTGATATTTGGCATTTTCAAAATCGCCCAACTATTGTCATATTAAGTATTCCAATAACTTTTGCTTCTACCTCAACAGTTTATATTGGTGATGGCACTTCTAATTTTAAAATTAGATTTAATGGGACGGCTCAATTTTCTGGCAGTCCAGTAATAATTGCACAAAATCATTCAACAATATATATTAATGGTCAGTTTGATAGTTTTGATGATCAAACTACAGTTTTCAATACAGGAAGTGCAGTTTTTATTACTTCTAATTACTCTTATATTGGAGAGATTAGAGATTATTTAAACCCTTACTATGATTTATACATTACTAAAACCAATTTAATTTCAAATAATGTTACAAGATTTAATGTTTCGCATAATTTATATATAGGTGATGGAATATACAGCACGAGTAATACAGAATACCCCGGCGATGCAACACAACTTACAAATTTTAGGGTTATGGGCGATATTTATGTTAATACAAATAACTGTTCTTTGAGCACTTTTACTGCAACTAATGTTTTTGTTGGAGACGGTATAATAAATGCAGATAGCTATTACAATGGACTTAATCTCAATATTGGAGTCTTATCTCCCACTACAGGTGTTCCGGCAACTAGAACTAATATCTCAGGACTACTAAGTGATAAAAGCTTCACCAATACTTTCCAACAATCAAATTCAACCTTTTCAAATGTTATTGCTGGAAGTATGTCTTTAACAGGTCAATCATATAATATATCCACCTCTACAGTAACTTCTCTTTTAAATGATATTAGCCAGTCTTCATCAACATATAGTAATATTACAATTAATGATTTAAATTTAGCAGGTACAGGAACTTACACTGCTTCAAATAATTTAATAGTTGGAGGCGGGTTTACCCTTTCTGCAACTAATGGTTTTAGTTTGAACCCCACAAATATAACACCAATTACTTTTTCTGCGAATAGCTGTGTGCTCAATACCAATTTAATCTTAGAAGCAAGTACTGCCACCATTTCAGGCGCAATATCTGGAGCTGGACTAATTATTGGAGATAATGCTGCATCATTAGTTTTAAATGGAAGCTCTTCTGGTAGCTTAAACCTGCAATCGCCTTATGAGTTGCAAAATTTAACAATTGATGGTACTGCTAATGTTAGCCTTGGTACTAATTTAAATATTATTAATAATGGAAATTTTAATTTAACAGGAGGTGAATTATCTTTAAATAGTAAAACATTAAGTATTGATGCATCATCTTCTGCAAGTTTAACAGGGGGATCAATTTCAGATAATGGTACCTCAACATTTTCTATTGGTACAAATAATATTTTGGGTTCAGGTTTACAAATGTCTGCTGTAAATAATAGATTAAATAAATTAATTACAGGTGGTAGCTTACAATTAATTAATGCACTGAATATAAAAGATTACATTCAAGTAGATGGAGGAACATTTACAACAGGCGGTTTTTTAAATTTAAAAGCAGATAATATATTGTCAGCTAGAGTTGCATCTATGAGTTCGGGCACAATTTCAGGTAATGTAACAATCGAAACTTATATTCCAGGGGGAACTACAGGTTGGTCTCTTTGGGGTGCAAATGGACTTCCTAGTTTGATTGTAAATAATTGGGAAAATCAAATTCCTATGACTTGTTCTGACTGCCCAAATACTTGTTTTTCAACAGGCGGTGTGTTTTTTTCATCTATTCAGGCTTGGGACGAAACTTCTAATATTGCTAGTGCTTATATCACAAATATATCTAAAAATGACCCTATAACTTCAGGAAAAGGCTTTTGGGTATATGTAGGAACCACTTCTTCAGTTTGTGCTAATATTACTTTGTCAAGCAATGGTTCATTAAATCAAGGCAATATTACTTATCCTATAACTAAATCAAATAATAATTTTAATTTAATTGCAAATCCTTATGCTTCACCAATTGATTTTGACCTTTTTAAAGCACAAAATAATTCACTTATTACCGCTTCTATGTATGGTTATAATGCTGATGTAGGCCTGATGGGTACTTATGTTTCTCCAGCAGGTTCTCCAAATAATGGGGTTAATAGAATTATTCCTGCAGGTCAAGCTTTTTATGTTGAGTGTACTAGTGGGGGAAATGTTACATTTACTGAGGCAATGAAAACCTCAAATAATACCAGTGCTAATCCAGTTTTGAGGGCTTCATCTTTAAGCACAAATTTAAAGTTAAAAATTAAAGGATTTAATGGTAAAACAGATGAAACGATTATTTCATCATCTCCCATGGCATCCATAGATTATGATCCTGAATACGATGGAAAAAAAGTTTCTTTAGCGCCTAAAAATTTTGGTGCCCCACTTTTAAATAATAACGCTACCACAATTTCAACTAAAATAGGTCAGGATAATTTTGCGGTAAATAATGTGGGTGTTATTTCTAACACATTAACTATCCCTTTATTAGCAAAAGCATCTGTTACAGGGCAATATACTATCTCAGCAGAAGATGTTTTAAATTTTGCTGGTTGTGTTATCATTAAAGATAAATTAACAAACACTTTTACTGATTTAAGTATTAATCCATATATTTTTAGTTTAAATGACACCACCACAAGCCCTCGCTTCGAATTAATTTTATGTCCTCTTAACAAAACGGTTTCTGTAAAAGAACTCAGTGAATCAAATAATATTTTCATTTCTCAAGATGAAAATGGTGTTTTTGTAAAAACTTTTTTCGAACAAAATACTAAAACGGTTATTTCTGTTTATAATATTTTAGGACAGAAAATGGCAAAAGATATTATTTTAAATGAGGCAAGTGCTATTACACGTTTAGATATTAATAATCAAAATCAAATTTTGTTTATCAAAGTGTCTGCCAATAATCAAAGTGTTACAAAAAAAATAATCACACATTAAAGAAAATAATTATTTATTTTAAAAAAGCACGGCTATTTGAACCGTGCTTTTTTATTTTAATAGTTGTTGAACAATAATAATATTTTTTTATATTAAAAATTAAATAAATAAAAATTAACAATAATTTTATAAAATCCTTATTTAGAATTATTATAAATTACAAAAAGCCAACAAATTGTTAAAAATATAGCATAATAATCCCTAATCTTCTTATAAATTTGTATTTAATTTTATGTCACCAATTTGTCATAATATTAAATTTAAAGGTTAAAAATTTTTCATTTCTATATGAACAACCAAGTAGGTCAAATTTCAATTAAAGCTCTGATAGCGCTATTTTTCTCGGTATTAATTTGCTCCAATATTTTAAATGCTCAAGATGGAGAAAAATTATTTAAACAAAATTGTGCGGTTTGTCACTCAGCTCATACCGATCAAATGTCTACAGGTCCAGGATTAAAAGGGGTTTTTGATAGAGTGCCTAAAGGAGATTGGATTACTAAATGGATTATTAACAATGAAAAATTGATAAAGAGCGGTGATGCTTATGCTACTAAAATTTATGCTCAATATGGTAAAGCAGCAATGACTGTTTTTGAAGGGCAATTAAACGAAAAAGATGTTGAGGCAATTTTAAATTATATTAAAACTCCACCAGTAGTTGTTTCAGCTGCATCAGGAAATACCTCCGCGGATACTTCAGAACCATCAGAAAAAACAAATGGCATAGATCCGTTGTTTTTAATATTAGGTTTTATTGTTGTATTAATTATTTTATTGTCATCACTTCGTAGCGTCAGAACTTCACTTCAAAATTCAAATAATCGATCAGAAGGAATTGAAGAAATACCTGAGCAAACTTTTTGGAAAGAGGTAAAAGCTTGGTTAAGTGGGCACCGCCGTTTAGTTGGAGTTTTCGTAATTATTATATCTTTTATTGGAATGAAAAGTTGTTGGGATGCCTGTTATAACATAGGTGTTTACTATGATTATAAAACTCAGAAAGGTTATAAGCCTGAGCAACCTATTAAATTTTCTCACAAGTTACATGCAGGTGAAAACGAAATAGCTTGTCAATATTGCCATAGTTCGGTAGAAAAGTCTCGTCATGCAGGTATACCATCAGTAAATATATGTATGAATTGTCATAAAGCAATTCAAAAAGGACCTCAATATGGTGAAAAAGAAATTGCAAAAATTTATGCAGCTAATGGTTTTGATCCAAAAACAGCAACTTACGATAATAATATACAAAATCCTTTAAAATGGATAAAGATTCACAATCTTCCTGACCATGTTTATTTTAATCATTCACAACACGTGGTGGTTGGTAAAATTGAATGCACAACTTGCCACGGAAATTTAAAAGAAATGACAGTAGCTGAGCAAAAAGCACCTTTGACTATGAAATGGTGTATTGAATGTCATCGGAAAACAGAAGTTGTAATGGAGGGTAACGCTTATTATGATCGATTACATAAAGCATTAAAAGAAAAATATGCAGGTGTTCAGGATGTGAAATTTACGGTTGAAAAAATAGGTGGCTTAGAGTGTGGTAAATGCCACTATTAACTGATAATAACATTAAGAATTTATATAAGTAAAATCTATGTCAAAAAAATACTGGAAAGGTTTACCCGAGCTAAATAATAGCCCAGAATTCCAAGAGCAGCAAAAAAACGAGTTTGCTGAAGCACCTCCAATGGATGAGTTTTTAAGTAGCAGTGAAGCTGAAAATTCAGGAACGTCCAGACGAGATTTTCTCAAATTAATGGGGTTTACAACAGCAGCCGTTGCTCTAGCAGCTTGTGAAACCCCTGTAAATAGATCTATACCTTATATTTTAAAACCTGAAGAAATTACTCCTGGCGTTGCAAATTTTTATGCCACTACTTTTTACGATGGTCATGATTACGCGAATGTATTAGTTAAAACCCGCGAAGGACGACCAATTAAAATAGAAGGAAACGATTTAAAAGGCATTGCACATAGTGGCACAAATGCTCGTGTTCAAGCTTCTGTATTGGGTTTATATGATGGTGCTCGTTTACGTGGCCCGCTTCTAAAGGGAAAAGAAGCAACTTGGAAAACCACAGATGAAACCACAAAAGCTTCTCTTTCAAAAGGACCTATTCGAATTTTAACTTCTACCATTATTAGTCCATCCTCTCTTGCAGTAATTGAAGAGTTTAAAGTTAAATATCCAAATACTAAACATATTACTTACGATTCTCTATCTTACAATGCTTTAACTTTAGCAAATAAAAATATATTTGCTAAATCGGTAGTTTCTTCTTACGATTTTAGTATGGCAAAAATTGTGGTAGGAATAGCTTGTGATTTTTTGGGTAACTGGTTATCAGGCGAAGAATTTTCAAAACAATATGCTAAAAATCGTAAAGTTTCAAAAGAAAATCCTGACATGAGTCAGCACTTTCATTTTGAAACAACGCTTTCTTTAACTGGCGCAAATGCTGATTATCGTTATATGGTATCTCCCAGCGAATTAGGTAAAGTAACAGCGGCTTTGTTTAACGAAGTCGCCACCGCTACATCAAATGCCACAGTTCAAGCAAACACAAAAATAGAGAATAAAGAGGCAACTCAAGCTATTAAAAAAATCGCACAAAAATTAGTTAAGCATAAAGGAAAGTCATTGGTTGTTTCTGGATTAAATGATGAGGGTGTTCAAACTTTAGTTAATGGTATTAATCTAATGTTAGAAAATTATGGTAAAAGCGTTGATGTTGAAAATTATTTAAATTTAAAACAAGGAAATGATTCTGAATTTGAAAATCTTGTTACTGAAATGGCTTCTGGCAAGGTAGATACATTAATTACTTATAATTGTAATCCAGTTTATACATCGCCAGCAAGTTTAAAATTTACCGAAGCATATAAAAAGGTAAAAACAAAAATTTCATTTGCTCAAGTTTTAGACGAAACCGCTCAATTGGCAGATATAGTTTGCCCTGATAATCATTATTTAGAATCTTGGGGTGATGCTAATCCTGAAAAAAACACTTATTCATTACAACAGCCAACAATTAATCAAATATTTACTCAACCTCGTCACGAAGGTACCCGCCAATTTCAAGATTCTTTATTAAAGTGGTCGGATATTAAAACTGATTATTTAAAATATTTACAAGGTTATTGGAATAATCAAATTTTTCCACTTCAAGGAAGATTTACTGATTTCCCTTCATTTTGGGCTAACGCTTTGCATGATGGGGCAATAAAAGTATCAATTTATAAAGAGTCTACATTTGTTCCTATCATTGTTGATTCAACTGGTACGCCTGTTATGAAAGGAGTTGCTTCAGTTTTTAAAACCGATTCAGCTTCTTCAAAACCAAAAGTTGATCTTAAAAACTTTGTAAACAATTTAAAATCGACGGCAGATTTATTACCTACTTCTGATTATAATTTAGCAGCTAAAAAAGCGACTTCTATAAATGGAACTAAACTAGAATTATTTGTTTATGAAAAAGTAGGCATAGGAAATGGTAATTATAGTAACAACCCGTGGTTAATAGAGTTGCCAGATCCTATTTCAAAAGTAACATGGGATAATTACATTACCATGAGCCCAATTGATGTTAAAAAAATGGGTATAAACGAAATGTTACGTCAGGACATTAATGGTACTATTGTAGAATTAACAGTTAATGGTATTACCATAAAAGCTCCTGTTTATCCTCAGCCTGGACAAGCTCCAGGTACAATTGGATTAGCAGTAGGTTATGGCAGATCAGCCGAAACATTAAAAGTAGCCAACGGAGTAGGTGTAAATGCATTTCCATTTTTAGGAATGATTAATGGAACTATCCAACCGATTGCGACTAATGTTTCAATAAATCCAACTAAAGAAACACATCAGTTTGCCGCTACTCAAATTCAACATACTATAATGGGTAGAGAAGAATTTTTGTTACGCGAAGTATCTTTAAAAGAATTTAAAGAGAATGATAAAGAATATTGGAATCCTGCTCTAGAATTAACTGTTTCAGGTGGAAAGAAAAATGTAAATGATGTTGATTTGTGGGCCGAACACCCTCGCCCTGGTCATAAATGGGGAATGAGTATAGATATGAATTTATGTTTTGGCTGTGGCGCTTGTGTTGTAGCTTGTACCTCTGAAAACAATGTAGCGGTTGTAGGTAAGGCTGAAGTAGCTAAAACTCGCGATATGCATTGGTTGCGTATTGATCGTTATTATAGTTCGGATGTAACTAAACATAATGCTCAAGCCGATGGCTTACTAGAGACTAAAAAAATGTACATTGACATGGAAAACCCTTCGGCAAATCCGAAAGTAACTTTCCAGCCAATGATGTGTCAACACTGTAATCATGCACCTTGTGAAACAGTTTGCCCAGTTTTAGCTACAAGTCATAGCAGCGAAGGTTTAAATATGATGACTTATAATCGTTGTGTGGGAACTCGATATTGTGCTAATAATTGTCCATTCAAAGTTCGTCGTTTTAACTGGTTTAATTATAATGGTAATGATATGTTTGCTGATATAAACCCTGCTCAGATGGAGTTAGGTCGCATGGTATTAAATCCTGATGTGGTAATTCGCAGTCGAGGGGTGATGGAAAAATGTTCTATGTGTCAGCAAAAATTACAAGCGGGTAAATTAGAAGCTAAAAAATTGGGAATGCCTTTAAAAGATGGAGCTGTTAAAACGGCATGTCAATCAGCCTGTTCAACTGATGCTATTATTTTTGGTGACTTAAATGATGCTGAATCAATTGTTTCAAAAGAAAGAAAAGATGAAAGGACATATTTTTTGTTAGAAGATGTAGGAATAAAGCCAACTACTTCATATAAAGTAAAAGTAAGAAATCAGGATGAACAAGTTATTTTTCATGACCAATCATTTAAAAAAGATTCTGCTCACGGAGAAAAACATTCATAATAATATTTACAAAAAAAAATTAATAAATCAATATGCACGCAGAATCAGAAATTAGAATACCACTAATACTTGGCAATAAAAACTATCGCCAAATTACTGATGATATTATATCACCAATAGAGGGTAAGGCAGCAAAAGGATGGTATATTTTAACAAGTATTTGTGCTTTATGTTTTTTATGGGGAATTTTATGCTTATCATATACAATTGGAGTTGGAGTTGGAGCTTGGGGTAGTAATAATGGTGTTGATTGGGCTTGGGATATAACTAATTTCGTTTGGTGGATTGGAATTGGACACGCAGGAACTCTAATTTCAGCCGTTTTATTATTGTTTCGTCAAAAATGGCGTATGGGAATTAATCGTTCAGCTGAAGCCATGACTATTTTTGCTGTAATGTGTGCTGCCATTTTTGTATTGTTGCATACTGGTCGTCCTTGGTTAGATTACATGTTATTTCCTTTACCAAATCAATATGGTTCATTGTGGCCAAATTTTAACTCGCCTTTATTATGGGATGTTTTCGCAGTAAGCACTTATTTCACTGTATCTCTTGTATTTTGGTATATAGGGTTAATTCCTGATTTTGGAATGATTAGAGATCGAGTTATTAAACCTTGGCAAAAGAAAATGTACAGCTTACTATCTTTTGGTTGGGGTGGAAGTGCTCGTCATTGGAGTCGATTTGAAGAAGTTTCTTTAGTTTTAGCCGGATTATCGACACCTTTAGTGTTTTCAGTTCACTCCATTGTATCATTTGACTTTGCCACCTCTGTTGTTCCAGGATGGCACACCACAATTTTTCCTCCTTATTTTGTTGCAGGCGCAGTTTTCTCTGGATTTGCTATGGTTTTAACCTTAATGCTAGTGGTCAGAAAAATTTATAGATTAGAATCATACATCACTATTATGCATATAGAATATATGAATATTGTAATTATAGTTACAGGATCTATCGTAGGAGTTGCGTATTTAACAGAATTATTTGTGGCATGGTATTCAGGTGTTGAATGGGAACAATATGCTTTTTTAAATCGTGCAACTGGACCTTTAGCATGGTCTTATTGGATAATGATGGGCTGTAATGTTGTGTCGCCCCAACTATTTTGGTTTAAAAAAATTAGAACTTCTATAATAGCTACTTTTATTTTATCAATTGTTGTAAATATTGGAATGTGGTTTGAGCGTTTTGTAATTATTGTAACAACATTATGTCGTACTTACGTTCCATCATCCTGGAATACTTACTCACCCACATTTATAGATATTGGTATTTTTGTTGGAACAATAGGCATGTTTGGAACTTTCTTTTTATTATTTTCTCGTTTCTTTCCTGTTATAGCTCAGGCAGAATTAAAAACTATTTTAAAGTCTTCGGGCGAAAGTCAGAAAAAATCAACTCAAATCCACCATGCACATCATTAATTTTAATTGAACTTATTTAAATATGACAACTAATAAACATATTATTCACGGAATTTTTGGCGATGAAGTGCCAATGATGGAGGCGATAAAAAAATTGAGAGCCTCAGGCATTCGAATCAAAGATGTATTTTCTCCAATGCCAGTTCACGGTTTAGATTCATTGATTGGCATACCAAGAACTCGTATTGCAATTTGCGCATTTATATATGGTTTAACCGGATTAGGTTTAGCTACTTTAATGATGTGGTACATGATGATTTCAGATTGGCCAAATGATGTTGGTGGCAAACCAAATTGGCAATATTATTTCAATATTCCTGCTTTTATTCCAATTACTTTTGAAAGTACTGTGTTTTGTGCTGCACACGGAATGGCATTAACTTATTTTTTACGTTGTTGGCTTGTACCTGGAGCAAAAGCTAAAAATCCAGATCTAAGAACTACCGATGATAAATTTTTAGTTTATTTAGATTTAAACGATGTTCAAGCAAAAACAGCAAAAATTATTTTAAAAGAAAATGGTGCAGAAGAAGTAAATCAAGTCAAATCTTATGTTGTTGAACCAAAATACACTTTAGAAGAAACGCATTAGTACTTAAATAATGAAAAAATATTACAAAACTATCAAATTAACCTATGCCATTTCATGTGTTGCGCTATTAATGGTAGGATTTTCATCTTGTGGAAAAAAAGATGAAAACAGTCCAGGTGTGGAATTTATGCCTGACATGTATCGATCACCATCTTTAGAATACTACAGCGTTCATACCGTTGATGGTGATACCCTTAATAATGCAATGAAACCAGTATCGGGTTCGGTGGCCAGAGGATATCTTCCATACGCTTACCCTAATACTCCCGAAGGATATGAAAAAGCCGGATTAGATCTTCATAATCCATTAAATTCTGAATTAAATCGTGCAGATTTTGAAAAAGAAGGAGAAATATTATTTAGTAAATTTTGTATTCACTGTCATGGCGAAGCTGGTGCAGGAGATGGAAAAGTATCAGCAAAATTACCTGGGCCGCCTCCAGCATATGATGGGCCATTGAAAAATTTACCTGAAGGAAAAATTTTTCATTCCATTACATACGGAAAAGGTACTATGGGTTCGCATGCTAGCCAGCTTACTCAAGAAGAGCGATGGAAATTAGTTTATTATGTTCAAAAATTACAGGGTCCAAAGATTGCTCCTACTGATAGTTCAAAAATCGTTACATCTAGATAATAATATTTAAGATATAATTATGAATACCGAAAAATTAAATTTTATTTTTTCTTCAAAAGCAAAATTAGCAGCTTTTATTTTTATGGCTGTTGGTTTAATATCTATTATAGTCATGTTTTTAACAGATCATGTTGAGGGCGATGATAATTATCATTTAAATAGAGCTTGGAGTAATTTGTTTGCTGGTTGTTTTTTCTTTATGGCATTATCTTTGGCAGCGGCCTTTTTTTTAGGCCTTCAATATGCCGCCGAAGCTGGCTGGTCTACTACCATTAAACGAGTTATAGAAGCTGTTACAATGTACTTGCCTTGGGGTTTAAGTTTTATGTTGTTGTTATTTATTTTAGGTCAAATGCATGTACATCATATTTACCATTGGATGGCAGATGGAATTTCTACTCCTGGCAATGAACATTATGATAAAATTATAGCCGATAAAATAGGTTATTTTGGCATATTTTGGTGGATAAGAACCATTTTATACATGGTTGGTTGGTATTGGTTTACAATGAAATTACGTAAAAATTCATTAGATGCTGATAAATTAGATATAGATATTAATAATAGTTACCATTGGAAAAACATTAAACTTGGTGCTTGGTTTATGGTTTTATTTGCAGTTACTTCTTCTACTGCTTCTTGGGATTGGCTGATGAGTATCGATACTCACTGGTTTTCTACTTTATTTGGTTGGTATATTTTTTCAGGAATGTGGATCAGTGCTTTAGTAGCTATAACTATTTTATTAGTCTGGTTAAAAAAAATAGGATACATGGAGTTTGTTACAGAAAGTACTGTTCACGATATGGGTAAATGGATGTTTGCTATCTCTTTTTTGTGGACTTATTTGTATTTTTCTCAATTCATGTTAATTTGGTATGCCGATATTCCTGAAGAAGTTGTTTATTTTCAAACCCGTTGGGAAAGTTATAAGGCCCTTATGTGGACTGTATTTTTTGTAAATTTTGCTTTTCCAATGGTTATGTTAATGAGTCGTGATTGTAAAAGAAATTTTTTCTTTTTAATGTTTGTAGGCACTATAATTTTTATTGGTCATTACTTAGATTTAATAATGATTGTGATGCCAGGTACAGTTGGAAATCACTGGACAGGATTAAGTTGGATGGAGTTCGGAACATTCTTTTTCTTTTTAGGTGTATTTATTTACGTAGTTCTTAATGCACTCTCCAAAGCGCCTTTACTTGTAAAAAATCATCCGTTCTTACAAGAAAGTATTCACCATTCAACCTAATAATTAAATAAAAAGTATAAACAACGATAATTAATTTTTTTAAATATATAGTAAAATGAGTTTATTAGTTCTTTTAGCCATAGTATTATTGATAATTGCCGGGCACCAATTATTAAAAATTATTGAGTTAAGTCGAAGTCTTAAAAAAACAAAAGAGTGGCAAATTAGCGATACAGATAATAATTTGATGGGCAAAGCCATGTTGTTATTTATGTTTTTGTTTTTTGCTTTTTTCTTTTGGCAAGTTGACCGTTGGATAAGCCGTTCTTTGCCTCCAGCTGCATCCGAGCATGGTGTAAAAATAGACGAGCTATGGGATGCAAATATGTATTTAATTACTGTAATATTTTTAATTACTAATTTCTTTTTGTTTTGGTTTGCATATAAGTATAGGGGTAACCAAAAAAATCAAGCTTTTTACTTTACTCATAATAATAAATTAGAAATGCTCTGGACTATTATTCCTGCAGTAGCTCTGGCAATTATTATTATTTTTGGTTTAAAGTATTGGAACGAGATAATGGATGATGCAACTGATAAAAATAAAATAACTATTGAGTTATATGCAAAACAATTTGATTGGTCTGCTCGATATACCGGAAAAGATGGGAAATTAGGTGAAACTGATTATAGACAAATTTCAGGAACTAATTCAGTTGGCATGGACACTACTGACATTTTTGGATATGATGATTTGATTGTTAAAAATGAATTTCATATTCCAGTTGGACGCCAAATTGAATTACTCATGAGAAGCCGAGATGTTATTCATAGTGCTTATTTACCCCATTTTCGTGCTCAAATGAATTGTGTGCCTGGTATGATTACAACCTTTAAATTTATCCCTACTAAAACTACTGCTCAAATGCGTAAAGATCCCTATACCATTAAAATGATGGATGGTATTAACAAACAGCGTGCTAAATTTAATGAAGAACCAGTTGATTTTGACTTTCTATTATTGTGTAATAAAATTTGTGGTGCCTCGCATTATAATATGCAAATGAATTTAGTGGTGGATTCTGAGGAAGATTATAATGCTTGGATTGCAAAACAAAAAGCAGTTAAAGTTGTTGCAATTAAATAGTTATTTTAATTAAGATTTATAAATAGTATATATATGGCTACCAAAACTAAAACCAAAACAAAAGTAGAAATAGAACATTTGGTTCATCATGAACATGTTCAAGATCACGCTCACGATGATGATCATGAAGAAAGCTTTGTGAGTAAATATATTTTTAGTCAAGATCACAAAATGATTTCTCGTCAGTTTTTAATTACTGCAATAATTATGGCGGTAATTGCAATGACGATGTCAGTCATTTTTAGATTACAATTAGCTTGGCCAGGAGAAAAATTTGCCTTTATTAATGCTTTATTAGGAGATAAGTGGGGTAAGGATGGAATTTTAGATCCTAATATGTATTTGGCATTAGTTACTATCCACGGTACAATAATGGTTTTTTTCGTTTTAACTGGTGGTTTAAGTGGAACTTTTAGTAATTTATTAATTCCTTATCAAGTTGGGGCCCGTGATATGGCTTCTGGCTTTTTAAATATGTTGTCCTATTGGTTTTTCTTTGTTTCTACATCTGTTATGCTTGTTTCTTTGTTTATTCAAGACGGACCAGCCTCCTCTGGATGGACAATTTATCCTCCATTATCTGCTCTACCTGAAGCTATTCCTGGTTCTAAATTAGGAATGACCTTGTGGTTAGTTTCTATGGCTATATTTGTAGTATCTTCATTGTTAGGAAGTTTAAACTATATCATAACCATTCTTAATTTAAGAGCAAAGGGAATGACGATGACTCGATTGCCTCTAACTATTTGGGCATTTTTTGTTACTGCAATTTTAGGGGTTTTATCTTTTCCAGTTTTATTTTCTGCAGTATTGTTATTAATTTTTGATAGAAGCTTCAATACTTCATTTTATTTATCTGACATTTATATTGGTGGAAGACCTTTAGATAATGTTGGTGGAAGCCCAGTTTTATTTGAACACCTTTTTTGGTTTTTGGGCCATCCGGAAGTTTACATTGTTTTGTTGCCGGCTTTAGGTATTACTTCGGAAGTAATCTCTACAAGCTCTCGTAAACCTATTTTTGGTTACAGAGCAATGATAGGATCAATTTTAGCCATTGGTTTTTTGTCTTTTATTGTATGGGGCCATCATATGTTTATGACGGGCATGAACCCTTTTTTAGGTTCTGTATTTGTTTTTACAACCCTTTTAATTGCAATACCTTCTGCTGTTAAGGCCTTTAATTATATTACAACTATGTGGAAGGGAAACATTCAATTTACACCAGCAATGTTATTTTCAATCGGATTGGTTTCTTCTTTTATCACTGGAGGTGTAACTGGTATTATTTTAGCCGATTCTACTTTAGATATTAATGTACACGACACTTATTTTGTGGTAGCACACTTTCACATTGTAATGGGTTTAAGTGCAATTTTTGGTATGTTTGCTGGTATATACCATTGGTTTCCAAAAATGTTTTTACGTATGATGAATAAAAAGCTAGGTTATGTTCATTTTTGGTTAACGATTGTTTCTGCTTATGGTGTATTTTTCCCTATGCACTTTTTAGGACTTGCTGGTGTTCCAAGAAGATATTATACAAATAGCGCTTTTCCAATGTTTGATAATTTGGTTGATGTTAACGAGATTGTAACCTATTTTGCCATTTTTGGAGCTATTGCTCAAGCTATATTTTTATTTAACTTTTTCTATAGTATCTTTCGTGGCGAAAAAGCCCCTAAAAATCCTTGGAAATCTAATACACTAGAGTGGACAACCCCAATGGCTAATATTCACGGTAACTGGCCTGGTGCTCTACCTGTCGTTCATCGTTGGCCTTATGATTATAGTAAACCAGGAAATGAATCAGATTTTATACCTCAAACTGTTCCTCTAAAAGAAGGAGAGTTAGATGGTGGTTCTCATTAAATCTCCGTTTATATTATTAAAACAAAAAAACCTCTTGTTAAAAATAAGAGGTTTTTTTGTTAAATATAAAAATTATAATGCTTGAGAAAAACCAGATTTAATTTTATCAGCAGCATATTCGCCACCATATAGTTTATCTTTTATTTTACTATAAGATTCAACGGTATATTTTACATCATCGAGTGTGTGCAGAGCTGTTGGAATTAATCGTAAAATTATCATCCCTTTTGGAATAACAGGATAAACTACCATTGAACAAAAAATGCCATAGTTTTCGCGCAAATCAATTACCATATTTGTGGCTTCGGGTATCGAACCCCTCATATAAACTGGGGTGACCATAGTATTGGTTACGCCAATATCAAAACCTGCCTCCACTAGTCCTTTTTGTAAGGTTTTAGCTACTTCCCATAATTTTGCACGATATTCTGGATGTTTATTTATTAACTCTAGTCTTTTTATTAAGCCATAAACCAATGGCAATGGTAAAGATTTTGCAAAAATCTGAGAACGCATATTGTAGCGTAAAAAAGTAATAATTTCTTTATTTGAACTTATAAAACCACCAATTAATGCAAATGATTTAGCAAATGTACCAAAGTAAATATCAATACCATCCTGACAATTTTGTTCTTCACCTGTGCCACCTCCGTTAGGTCCCATAGTTCCAATGCCGTGAGCATCATCAACTAATAAACGGAAATTAAATTTTTTCTTTAATTCGATAATTTCTTTTAATTTTCCTTGGTCTCCTCGCATACCAAATACGCCTTCGGTAATTACTAGAATTCCGCCGCCGGTTTGTTCTGCTAATTTGGTAGCTCGCTCTAATTGTTTAACACAATCTTCTACGTCATTGTGTTTAAAAACATAACGTTTACCCATATGTAATCTTACCCCATCTAAAATACAAGCGTGACTTTCGGCATCGTATACAATCACATCATGCCGATCAACTATAGCATCAATACTTGAGACAATGGCTTGGTAACCAAAATTACAAAGTATGGTATCTTCTTTTTTTACCAATTGAGATAAACCATGTTCTAAAGCCTCATGATAATCAGAGTTGCCACTCATCATACGCGCTCCCATCGGTGCTGCTAAACCAAACATTCTACTACCTTCTAAATCAGCCTCTCTAACTTCGGGATGGTTTGCTAAGCCTAAATAATTATTTAAACTCCAATTGAGCATTTTTTTATTTCTAAAAATCATATGAGGATTTATATCCCCTTCTAATTTTGGGAACGTAAAATAGCCGTGCGACTCTTTGGCATGCTCACCAATTGGGCCTAAATTAGTTCTTATTTTTTCAAAAATATCTTTCATTAAATTATTTATTTTACAAAGGTAATTATTTTTAATAAATTTCTTGCATCAATAGTATTTCAATTATAAATTATATTATTAAATTTTTTAATTATTTTCAGAAAAATTTAAAACTATGCAAAAACAAAACTCATCTTATAAATTAATTTTAACAGCATTAGTTATTTTCTTTTTTATTATTTGTGGTAATGCTCAAATCTCGGCTAATGCCGAAGGTTAGATGCTAATGGTAGCGTTGGCTCGGTTGCCTATTCGGTAGGGTAACCTTTTATATTACTTATACAGGTGCTAATGGCAAGAGCAGATAGAGGTGTTGAAAAAAATAAATAGCTAAGGTTTAATTAAATATTTTGCCAGGGTTTAAAATATAATTGGGGTCAAATACTTTTTTAATATCTTTCATTAATTGTAAATGGTATGGGCTAAAAATAATGGGTAAATAGTTTTTTTGCACCAAGCCAATACCGTGTTCGCCACTAATAGTGCCACCCAGCGATTTGCATAGTTCAAAAATTTCGCTTATTGCTTTTGGTATATCTATATTCCATGTATGGTCGCTAAGAGCACCTTTAATAATATTTACATGTAAATTACCATCGCCAGCATGGCCATAACATACCGAGTTAAAGCCGTATTTTTTTCCTATTTCCTTTACACCTTTTAATAAAATTGGCAACTCGGCACGAGGCACCACGGTATCTTCTTCTTTATAAACACTGTTACTTTTAACAGCTTCGCCAACTTTACGGCGTATTTTCCAGATGGCATTTTTTTGTTCAGCACTATCGGCAAATAAAATTTCGTCGCATTGGTTTTGCTGCATTACTGCGCTTATTATTTCGCAGTCGCTCATTAATATATCTAAATTATTGCCATCAACCTCTACAATTAAAAGTGCTTGCCATTCGGGTTTTACTTTAAAACTGAGTTCGCCCGAATATTTTATGCTCCAATCGATGGCATCTTTTTCCATAAATTCCATCGCGCTTGGGTTAACACCTGCTTTAAAAACTTCGGCAACAGATTTGCAAGCCAATTCGGGACTATTAAAAGGAATAAGCATCAGCAAATCGTGTTTTGGCAATGTAATTAATTTAAAGACAATTTTAGTTACAATGCACAAAGTACCTTCGCTACCAACCATTAAATGAGTAAGGTTGTAACTTGTAGAGTATTTTAGTGTGTTGGCCCCTGTCCAAATTATTTCGCCATTGGGCAATACGATTTCTAAATTTAAAACATAATCGCGGGTGGTACCATATTTAACTGCTTTTGGTCCGCCACTGCTGTGAGCAATATTACCGCCCAAACTACAACTACCCCAACTGGCAGGATCGGGGGGATAAAATAAACCCACTTGTTTTACAGCTTCTTGAAATTCGTAATTAATAACACCAGGCTCAACGGTAGCTTGTAAGTTACGTTCGTCTATTTTAATAATTTTATTAAATTTTTCCATGCTAAGCAGCACTCCCCCTTTAATAGGTAGTGCACCGCCACTTAGCCCAGTGCCTGCTCCTCGAACTGTGAGTGGTATAATATGCTCATTACAAATTTTGGCAATTTGCGAAATTTCTTTAACCGAGCTGGGTTTTAAAATTACTTCAGCAAAAAAAATTAAATCTTCGGTTTCGTCTTGTCCGTATTTTTCGAGTTGCTCTTTTTCTGAACTAATATTTTTTTTGCCAACAATTTGTTCAAATAATAAAAATGTTATTGACGTTACTTTGTTATAATTTATGGCATTCATAATCATATTCTGTAAATTAAAAGTAATATGTTTGATTTGTAAATTTTATTTAAAAAAAAAATAGTTTCAGTTTGTTTATTAACACCCATACTCACAAGCAATTATTTGATGCCAAAATAGAATTGATAAATTTAAATATAAATGCATTAGAAAAACCTAAATATTATAGTTATGGGATACATCCAAAGAAAATAGATACAAAAGAGTATCAATTAGAGTTAAAACTATTAGAGCAAAAGGCTCAAGAAAAAAAGTGTTTAGCAATAGGTGAGTGTGGTTTGGACAAGCTAAGTTCGGTAGATTTTTTATTACAACAACAGGTGTTTAATGAGCAAATAAAAATAGCTAATCGAATAAAAAAACCATTAATAATACATTGCATAAAAGCATTTAATGAGTTATTAAATTGTTTGAATTTGAATAATAATGAGGTACCTGTTTTGATACATGGTTTTAATAATAACGAAAATATCGCAAGAGTATTGCAAAGTGAGGGGTTTTATTTTTCATTTGGTAAAGCATTATTAGGGTATGATTCTAATGCAGCCAAAGCGATTAAACAAATTAGTAGAAAAAATTTTTTTTTAGAAACAGATGATGCCGATTTATCAATTAAATATGTGTATAAAAAAGCTGCTCAATTACTGGGAATAGATGAAGCGATAATAAAAGAGCAATTAAAACATAATTTTGAAACAGTTTTTAAAATAAAGTTATAAAATGGATATCAGCTGGATGGAACGCACCGCTTTATTAGTGGGAGAAAAAGGTTTAAAAAAATTAAATAATGCACATGTATTAATAGTTGGATTGGGAGGCGTGGGCTCATATGCTGCTGAAGCTATTGGTAGAAGTGGAGTAGGTAAAATGACTATTATTGATGGTGATACTGTAGACCCTACGAATAGAAATCGTCAGTTACAAGCCTTAAGTTCCACTCATGGACAAAATAAAGCCAAATTAATGGGAGAGCGATTAAAATTAATAAATCCGGAAATAGAAATAGATGTAATTGAGGAATTTAAAAATCCTGACGATATGAAATTATTTTTGGCACAAAAGTTTTCTTATGTAATAGATGCGATAGATAGCATATCGCCAAAATTATATTTGTTACAAACGGCATATTATAATAATCAACGTATTATTTCGAGCATGGGGGCAGGAGGTAAAATGGATCCAACAAAAATAAAAGTTGTTGATATTTCGCAAACTAATATTTGTCCGATGGCACAATATGTAAGAAAAAGACTGAGATATATGAATATTTACAAGGGCATAAAATCTGTTTATAGCACAGAGTTTCCTGCTAAGTATTCGATTATGAAAACCGATGGTAGTAAGTTTAAAAAATCGGCTTATGGCACTATATCTTATTTGCCTGCTGCGTTTGGTTTAACCTGCGCATCGGTTGTTATTAGAGATTTAGTTTTATGGAAAGAAATTAATACAGGTAAAAAATAAAAAGATATAAAATTATTTTGTACTGCTAACAGGTACCATAATTCTGGTTAGCCAATTATTTGTGTTTTTTTCAATCATAGGATCGGAAATATAAAATTCGCGCATGGGTCCGCTTTGAAAAAGTTTATTATTTGATAAATATAAACGAATAGTATCGTATGCTGTTGATAGATTTTGATAAGGCCCGAAGTAATTATAAATCAGCATTTTTGAGGATTCTAGTACAATAATTTTCGATTTTTTTGGTAAGATATTAGGCATTTTTTTAATTAGTAAAACACATTCGAACTTAAAATTATTTGGATTATTGTTATAATATAAAACTCCGGGAGCGCCATCTATTTCGGATTTAATTTCTTTTAATTCATTTTCTAATATGGCAAAGTTATTGCCTAGTTTATCGCTTAAATATTTTTGTTCTGTTGAGTCGATAATGCTCAGGCATAACATTTCGGGCACATCAAACAATCCAATAATCCCCTTTTTTTCAGAATTAATATCAGTAATTAAAGGCTTTAAAATTTCGTTTGTTTGATTTAAGTTTTGAAGAACAGATTCTTGTTTTTTTTGTTCTTGCTTATCGTTATCAATATTTACTTGATTACATGAAAATAAAATTAAGCAGCAGACTATGCCAAAGTTATAATTTAGCATAAATTTGTTTTGCCAGGATATATTTTTAGTGCTTCTTTTAAGCAATCCATTGCATTTTTTAAATCATTAAGATTTAATACATAAGCGATTCTAACTTCATTAATTCCGGCATTGGGAGAGGAATAAAATCCTGTAGCAGGAGCTAACATAATAGTTTGCATATTGTAGTTGTATGATTCAAGAAGCCATTGGCAAAATTTATCGGCATTATCAATAGGTAATTTTGCAATACAATAAAAAGCCCCGCTTGGTTTTGGGCAAAAAACACCTTCCATTTTATTTAAGGCCTCAACTATAAAATTTCGGCGAGCAACATATTCTTTTTTTACCCCTTCAAAATAACTTTTAGGAGTACTTAAAGCGGCTTCAGCGCCAATTTGACCGAAACCAGGAGGGCTTAAACGTGCTTGAGCAAATTTGAGGGCTGCTGCCATCACTATTTTATTTTTGCTTATTATGGCGCCAATTCTGGCGCCACAGGCGCTGTAACGTTTACTAATAGAATCTAATAGTATTACATTATTTTCGATACCCTGTAAATGCATTACGCTAATATATTCTTTATCATCGTAGCAAAACTCTCGATAAACCTCGTCGCTTAATAAAAACAAATCATATTTTTTTACTAAATCTCTTAAGGCTTCTAATTCTAATTTAGAATATAAATAGCCTGTAGGATTACCAGGATTACAAATCATAATGCCTTTTGTTTTTGTAGTGATTGCTTTTTCGAATTCAGAAATAGCAGGCAAAGCAAATCCGGTTTCGATAAAACTGCGTATTGGTTTTACAGAAACATCGGCTGATTTACTAAAACCATTATAATTGGCGTAAAAAGGTTCAGGAATAATAATTTCATCGCCTGGATTAAAACAAGTTTTTAGGGCAATTTCTATGGCCTCGCTGCCTCCACATGTAATCATAATATCGTTATGATCGAGTAAAATATTGTATTCTTTGTAATAAGAACATAATTTTTTACGATAGCTTTCATTACCAGCACTGTGGCTATATTCAAGTACTTTTATGTCAGCAGTTTTAACTGCATTTAAAAAAGATTCAGGCGTTTCAATATCTGGCTGCCCAATATTTAAGTGATAAATTTTTATCCCTTGTTTTTTTGCCAATTCGGAATAGGGAACCAATTTTCGAATCGGAGAAGAAGGCATTGAGAATGCTTTATTTGAGATAGTAGGCATTATTTTTATATTATTTACACAAATATAAAAAACACTCTTTTAATTAAGAGAGTTTTTATTTTAAATTAAATAAACTTTTAATTTAATTTAACTGGATTTAAAATTTACTTTTTCCGAAACTTCTTTTTTTGTCCCCACTTCTTTTTTCTGCATCTCGGTTAAAAGAGCTTCTTTCTGAATTTCTTTTTTCATAATTACCAGAATTAGTTCTTGGGCGCTTAAAACCACCTTCGCGTTTTTCGCCGCCACGGAATCCACTATTGCTTTCACGTTTTTCGCCACCACGGTATCCCGCACCACCACCTCCTCTGTATCCGCCACGTTTTTCTCCATCGCTACGAGCTTCTTTCATTCTACGATTACTTACTTCTAAAGAAATTTTACGATTATTAAATTCTATATCGTTTGTATTTAAAGTTAAAAAAGTATCTACTAATTTACTTTCAGTTTCGAAAAAAGAAAAGCTACTTTTTACATCCACATTAAAAATCATTCGGTTATGAACTTTTACGGTATCAGCTAAAAATTCTTTTAAACTGTTAATATTAAATCCATCCATCATTCCCATATTAACAAAGAATCGAGTAGTGCGACTATTGCCGAAAGCTCCATCAACAGAACCTTTAACGATATTAAGATCTGGAGCGTTTTGATAATAATCGTGAAAACGATTAAATTCTTCGCTAATTACTCGTTTTATTAATTCTTCTTTACTTAATTCTTTTAATTCATCATAAATAGCAGGCAAAAAACTTTCAATTTCATCATCTTTGACTTCTACATTATGAAGTTTATGAACTAAATTAAATAATTGTTTTTCACAAACATCCGATCCGTTGGGAACTTCTTTTTTTTCAAACTTCTTTTTAATAATTCTTTCAATATCTTTAATTTTACCATTATCTTTTGGAGTAATAATGGCAATTGCAATACCTGACTTACCAGCACGAGCAGTTCGGCCTGTGCGGTGAGTATAGTTTTCTACATCCTCTGGTAAATTATAGTTAATTACGTGAGTAATATCACTTACATCAATGCCTCTTGCTGCAACATCAGTTGCTACAAGCATTTGTAAAGTACGGCTACGAAAACGTTTCATAACAAAATCGCGCTGACTTTGAGATAAATCTCCATGCAGGGCGTCGGCACTATATCCGTCTTTAATTAATGAATCTGCTACTTCTTGAGTTTCGACTTTGGTTCTGCAAAATACAATTCCAAAAATTTCGGGGTAATAATCGGCAACTCGTTTTAATGCTAAATATCTATCACGTCCTTGAACAACATAATAAATATGTTCTAAATTATCAGCACCTTCATTTTTTTTACCAGTGCTAATTTCGGCAGGATTAGACATGTAATTTTTTGCTATACGCTCTACTTCTTTTGGCATTGTGGCGCTGAATAGCCAGGTGCTTTTTTGGTCGGGTGTTTGGCGTAATATAGTATCTAAATCATCTTTAAAGCCCATGTTTAGCATCTCGTCGGCCTCGTCGAGCACAACGGTTTTTACCGTGTTTAAGTTAATAACACGTCGTTCGATCATATCAATTAATCGACCAGGAGTAGCAACAACAACTTGAACGCCACGTTTTATATCTTTAATTTGCCCATCGATACGGGCCCCACCATAAATGGCAGTAACATTAAACCCTTTTAAATACTTGCTATAATTTTTAATATCATTCGTTATTTGCACACATAATTCGCGCGTTGGAGCTAATATAAGTGCCTGAACAGATTTATTATCACAATTAATCGAATTTAAAATTGGCAAACCAAAGGCAGCTGTTTTTCCGGTACCTGTTTGTGCTAATGCCACCATATCTGTTTCTTGTTTTGCAAGTAAAAGAATAGTTTGTTCCTGAATTGGGGTTGGAGTTTCGAATCCTAAATCGGCAATAGCTTTTAAAAGGTCACTATTAAGACCTATTTCTTGAAAAGTCATTTTAATTTTATTTAGTTAAACATTAACTGCTAAAAGTACCCCGCAGTTAATGAACTATGCCAACAAAAATGGCGAGATAATCTTAAGACAGTACAAATTTAAGCTTTAAAATCTTTTAAAAAAAGCTATTACATTTTTTTAACCAAAATAGTTTCAAAATGACTACTTTTATATTCGTTTTATGAAACACCATTATGCAATAATTATGGCTGGAGGAGTTGGTTCTCGTTTTTGGCCTATGAGCACTATCAACCATCCAAAACAGTTTTTGGATATTTTGGGTAGTGGAGAAACTCTATTGCAACAAACCTTTAAACGATTAGAAAAAATTTGTTTAAAAGAAAATATATATGTGGTTACAAGTAATATTTATAAACAACTAGTTTTTAAGCAGTTACCTGAATTAATAAAGAACAATGTGCTTTTTGAGCCTGTAAGAAGGAACACGGCACCCTGCGTTGCATACGCTTCATATAAAATACATAAACGCGATCCTAAAGCAATAGTAATTGTTGCCCCCAGTGATCATCTTATTAAGAAAGAAGCTGTTTTTATAAAGTCAATATTATCTTGTTTTAAAAAGGCAGAAAAAGAAAATTGTTTAATTACTTTAGGGATAAAACCTACTCGGCCAGATACTGGTTATGGTTATATTCAATTTGTAAAAAGTGACAAAGAAGAAATCGATCCAAGAATAAAAAAGGTAAAAACCTTTACAGAAAAACCTGATTACGATATGGCCAATTTTTTTGTAAAGAGTGGAGATTTTTTATGGAATTCGGGCATATTTGTTTGGAGTACTCAAAGCATTATTAATGCAATGGAAAAGTATGATTCTGAACTTGCTAATTTATTTAAAGAAGGTTGGGATATTTATAATACCCCTCAAGAAGAGGAATTTATTAATCGTGCTTATGCAGTTTGTAAAAATATTTCGATAGATTACAGTGTGATGGAAAAAGCAACTAACGCTTACGTGCGTTCTAGTATTTTTGGTTGGAGCGATTTAGGGACATGGGGAAGTTTACACGAGCAAATTGAAAAAGACAAAAATAATAATGCTATTGTTGGTAGAAATATAATTACCTATGATTGTAATAATTGTATTGTTCAGGTTCCGAAAGAAAAATTGGTTGTTTTACAAGGGTTAGAAGATTTTATTGTGGTTGAGAGTGAGGGTGTTTTGATGATTTGCAAAAAACAAGACGAACAACAAATTCGAAATTTTGTAAATGATGTTAAAGTGAAAAAAGGTGAAAAGTTTGTTTAGACAAACTTAAATCTATTTTTTAATCCCAAAACTGCCATTTATTTGGCCAAAAATCTACAACTTCTATTTTAAATTCTTTTAATATTAAATTTTCTTTTCCTTTATTCCACAGATAACATTTTATTCTAGCTTTCCCTTCTTTATTGACAAGAGAATGTTTACTTCCAATAAAACACATTGTAAACATGTTTATACTGCTATCTTTATTTAATATGGACTCAGAAGCATTGTTTGAATTATAACTAATTAATTGATTGTCGGCTATGGTATTTACAGAAATACAAACAGCAGTTGAAGAAGCTAAGTATTTATTAGTTTTATATGTTGTTTTAATTAATACCACTTGTCCTTCATGCGAAGCTATTTTACTATAATCGGCTGAGGCTTCAAAAGGAAACTCTTGAATTGAATCGAGAAGAATAACATTATTAATGGGTTGATTAATTGCTTTATAAATTGTGTATGTAAAGTTATTTTTATTTTTAATAGTCGAGCTTTGAATAATTTTTTCTTTAGTTTCGAATGGTCCAATATTTTGTTTTTGTTTTGAATAAACTTGATAATTAATTGCCTGAGTAATTTTATTTTCGATAAGATGAGGAAAATAATGTTGAGCTATAGCCTGATGAATAGGCAATGCAGATGCTAATACTAGATAGTTTGTTTTACAGTTTTTAAGAAGTTTAATAAATGATTGTATTGATTTTATAGCAGAATCTGAAGAAATACTGCAATTAAATTTAGTATTATATTTTTGAGAATAAATTTTTATCATAATCGAATCGGCATCAAAAAAAACATTAGTTAAAGAATTATTACCATACAATTTTTGATAATAATTAGTTCTTTCGAATTGATATTCGAAAATTGTTTTAACTGCTTGATTAAAATAATCTTTTTTGACATAGCTTTGAAATAGTAAGGTGATGCTTAATATACATGCAATCAAATAAAACAAGAATTTATTTTTAAATTGAAGAAATGAGCTTATAAAAATGATTAAGCCAGCAGAAGCAAACAACATTACTGAGTTTTGAAAAATGGGTGCTCGGTAAATAGAATAGAGAATAACAATGGTATAATTTATGATGAATAATGTAAATAAAACAAGATGTTTTTTTGAAAAGTTGGCAGATTGACGAAATAATAAATTAATAATAATAGATCCAATAATGATGAGATAGGAATACCCCGTACCAAAAATTACTTTTAATAAAATAAATAAGTTACTGATCCAATTTGGCTTTTCAAGCCAACCTCCCTGATCAATTCCTATGCCTGCAACTCCAAGTTGAAAAAGCGTAATAGAAAGATGAGGTAAATATGCAATTATTATTAGTAAACAGGTGATAAGATAATTTTTTCTATTATTTTTTGTGATTAAAAAGATTCCAAAAATCACGACTGTAAATGCGAATAAAGCATTAATATGATGATTAATAGATGATAACCAAGCAAAAATTCCAAATCCAATGAACGATTTAAGTTTTGAAATATCTAAAAAAATAATTTTATAAAAATAATATAATAAGGCAATACTAAAGAAAACACCAGTAGTGTACATGCGAGCTATTGGGGCGTAAAATATAAAGATTAAGGAATAGCTAAAAATTATACTGCTAATAATTGCAATTTGTTTTGAAAAAAATCGATAAGCAAAAAGATAAGCATATACAATGGCAGCTAGGCTAAATAATAAAAAAGGTAATTTGATTATCCAATTACTATAGCCGAACCAACGAGTTAGGTAAAACAGTATTACTTGAATTAATGACGGATGCGCGTCAACTTTAACTCCTTTTTCAATTAATTCTTTAAAGGAAAAAAATTGAGTTCGATCTAGGCCACTTAATTCATCAAGAGTAAATTGATAATTAAAAAGTGGAAATAATCTCAATATGGTAGCTGAACCAATGATTAATAAGAATACACGATGCTCTTTTATTTTTTTATACCACATCCTTATAAAAATAAAAAGCTGGCATTTAGATGTCAGCTTTAAGTATTAATTTTATTTTGAGGTTTAAATTATTTTAACCATCCAATTCATTTTATCTTCAAGTTTACCTTTACGAATTTTACGCAAAGTTTCATCTACTTTGTTAGAAAACTTACGGCCTGCTAATGGAGTTAATTCAAAATCTTTGCCATTATATCCAATGCATATAATTTGAGCAATAGTTGCCGCTGTTCCGCAGCCAAACACTTCTTTTAGGGTTCCATTTTCGTGAGCTTCGATTACTTCTTTGATGCTAACTTTTCGTTCTTCAACCTTAACGCCCCAATCGCGGGCTAATTCTAAAACACTTTTCCTTGTAACGCCATCCAAAATAGTATCGATTAATCGTGGAGTTATTAATGTTTCACCTATTATAAACATCACATTCATCGTACCGCTTTCTTCAAAGTATTCGTGCGTTTGGCTATCTGTCCAAATAACTTGATGGTAACCTTTTTGCTGAGCTAATTTTGTAGGGTATAAGCTACTACCATAATTACCAGCAGCTTTTGCAAATCCGACGCCACCACTAACGGCTCTAGAATATGTAGTTTCTACTAATACTTTTACTGGTTCGCTATAATATTTTCCTGCAGGGCAAGTAATGATAATAAATTTATAAGTATCGCTAATTTTTACTCCAATAGCTTCGTCTGTTGAAATTAGAAATGGTCGAATGTAAAGGCTACCATATTCGCTCGAAGGCACCCATGAAGAATCTATTCGAATTAATTCTTTAAGGGCATTCATAAAAAAATCAACAGGTATTTCAGGCATAGCCATTCGTATAGCGCTTTTATTCATCCGATTAATATTTTCGAGTGGACGAAATAAAGACACCTCACCAGAAGTATTTTTATAGGCTTTCATTCCTTCAAAAATAGCTTGCCCATAATGTAAAGCGCTTGAGGCATAACTAAAGGGCACGTCTGCATAAGGCATAATTGAGGCTTTTCGCCATTCGCCATCACTATACTCTGCAACAAACATATGATCGCTAAAGCACTTTCCAAAAGGCGCATCATTAATATCGTATTGCGAAATACGACTTTTTAAAATTTTATTAATGCTAATATCTATAGGACTATTCATTGTTAATTAGGTTAATAAACAAATAAAACCATTTTTTTTTTAATGGCAAATCTTTTTGTAATAAATAATATATATTTAATCATTATATTATTAAATGCATTGGTTTACAAGCAATTGAGAACTAAATTAAAATTGTTTTATCTAGTTGGTTCAAATTTTTTTAAAATAATTGTTTCGCCATCAAAAACGGCATAAGTATTATAATTTATCCATTCACCTAAATTAATATATCTAGCTTTAGAGTCAACATCTAAATCTAATGGCAAATGCCTGTGACCAAAAATAAAATAGTCAATAGCTTCTGATTTTAAATAATTTCGGCAATATAAAAATAGCCATTCATTTTCTGCGCCTAAAAATTTTTCATCTCTATTGCCAGTAATAATTTTTTTTCTTTTACTGCTATGTTTTGCAATAAAAAAAGCAAGGTTTGGATGTAATCGACTAAATATCCATTGAAGAAGCTTATTTGCAAAAATACTTCTCAAAAATTTATATGATTTGTCTCCAGGCCCTAAACCGTCTCCATGCCCAATATAAAATTTTTTTTCGTTATAAATTGTTGTAATAGGTTTATAGTGAATTTTTACTTGTAACTCTTCAACAAAATAATCTTTCATCCACAAATCATGGTTTCCTACAAAAAAGTGAACAGGAATTCCAGCGTCAGTAAATTCTGCAATTTTTCCTAGCAGTCTTACTGTTCCTTTTGGAACAGTGTATTTGTATTCATACCAAAAATCAAAAAGATCGCCTACTAAATAAACAGCACCAGCATCGGCTTTAATACTATCTAGCCATTGGCATATAAGTTTTTCTCGAATTAAACTTTGTGCATGCGAAGGAACACCTAAATGAAAATCAGAAGCAAAATATATCTTTTTATTTTTCACTTAAAATAAATTATTTTTAATTAAATCTTTCGCAACTAATTTATGAATATTTAATGTGAATCGTATTCTATTAAAAAAATTAATATTATTTTTTTCTAAAATGGATTTAATATCGTTATTAAATTCTAATGGAATATAAATATCAATAATATCATTTATAATAGTCAAATTTAGCCCGGTATTCCATAAAAATTTATCTTTATTTAATACTTTTGGATCGCAAAAAACGACATCTGCAAATAGTTTGATTGGTAATCTAAATAGTTTTGGAGATTTTAGATTAATTGCTGTAAGCCAATTTTTACTTTGACCTAAGGGTGTCCATATTTTAAGGTTACCATCTTTTTCTGCAAATTGGCTAAATCCAAAGCCACTAGTTTCGTTACGAGCTATAAAATGATTTTCGAATAAATAATCTTGATTACCATTAAATCCTGAGGATCTAAAAGAATAATAATTTCTTTCGGAACTATTACCAGCAATAAATTTACCAGCAAAGAATCTTATATTTATTATATTTTTTTGATTAAGCTTAATGTTATATATTATGTTTAGAGATAGTTTTAATAAAGTAGTGGTATGTTGGAGATTAAGATTGATATTAAATGGGTGTAAGGCATGAGTATTGTTTAAGTTATAATTTAATTGATTTACAAATGAATAGTTTGTTTTTTTTAAAGGACCATTAATTGAGTATTTATTCTGTGATTCTTTATTTAAACTATCTATAAATAAATTACTATTAGTATAATGAATTATCTGTTTTATTGGACTATTTGGATCAAGTTTTTTTAATTCAAACTGTATGTAAGGAGATAATTTATAATAATTTAAATAAAGGTTTGTATAGTTGGTATTATTTTCTTGATTTAATTTTTCGGTATTTAAATAATCGTAGGCAAATGATTTAGTTTTTAAGCCTAAACTAATTTGTTGAGTACCCAATATTTTATAACAATTAAAATTAAATTCTGTAATCCCTACTAGTGATTTGCTTGTAAATGCATACATAGGAGCTACAGCAAATTCAAATCGTTTTTGATAGAAACTATAATTATGAATACCGAGGCCAATCATAAATCGATTATAATAATTAGCTCCTAATAAAGGTAAATAATTTATTTGTGTTTTAGCTGAATTTTCAAATTGAGTAATAAAGCTCAGTTGTAATGGTTTAAATTTTTTAAAAAGACCATGAGCTTTTATTGTATTATTTTTTCGATTTATATCAGGCATTTGATCGAACCCATCTATTTTTAGATAATCAAAATCTTGTGGAGGAAAATTAAAAGTTTTAGTTTCTTTAAAACCATCTAGCCATTTAATATCTGATAATTTATTATTTTTAAAACCGCATAAGTTAAATGGCAATAAAATATTTGATTTATTTTTTATGGTTATACTTATACCTCCATTTAATGTTTTACTAACTCGTTTTATTTTATAATCGATTTGATTAGTTGATTTAAATAAATTTGTATCAAAATCAGTTAAATTAAATCCACTTGATAGACTCATACAATTTATAAAGTCGTTAGGTGAAGGATGTTTAAATTTATATTGTTCGTAGTAATATTTAATGGATTTATCAAATTTTTCTTTTCCTAAATATGACATTAAATAATCAAGTACAATAGGTGTTTTACTATAAACTATGCTTCCATAATTAAAAACAGTAAACTTATCAGAAGTTAAATCTAATGATTGATCGGTATGCGATTTTAAAGACATCAAATAAGCAAATTCTTTTTCTTTCCAATAGGGTATTTTGTTTAATCCTAATAATTTAAAACTCGAATCACGATTGATGTATTCTGTTAATTTTTTTTCAGGATATTTTTCACGAACATAACGCATTTCGTAAAATGAATTAATGCCTTCATCTAAAAAGGGATGATCCCTTTCGTTACTTCCTAAAATTCCATAAAACCAATTGTGTCCTATTTCGTGGGTAATTACTACATCTAAATCAAGATCAGTTGTAACATCTCCAATTACTGTAATATTTGGATATTCCATGCCGCCTCCAGCCATAATGGTTCCATCTACTGCAGTAATATGTTGGTATGGATATTCTGCTACGTTGTTAGAATAAAATAGAGTAGCAGCATTGATATAATTGATAGAATTTTTCCATTTATCTATATTTTTAGGAGTAAAATAGGACCAGGTATCTATTAATTTTTTTGACTCAGGAAGTTCGACTTCACCTTTGAGAACCAGAAAACGTTTATCTGCAAACCAAGCAAAATCATGAATTCGATCTTGTTTAAAGGTAATAGTTTTGAGTTTAAGAGCTGAAACTGGAAAATTCATATTTTTTTGTGAGGAAATTATATTTTTAATTTTTTCTTGGGAATCAACTAATTTCGAATTCAAAAAATCTAATTCCATCTCAGTATTTACTCTATCTCCGGTGGCGCATAACAAATAGTTTTCGGGTAAAGTTATATTTACTTCAAAGCTTCCAAACTCACTATAAAACTCACCTTGATCTAAATAAGGCATAGGGTGCCAACCATCATTATCATAAACAGCGGGTTTAGGATACCATTGAGTAATAAAATAAGCCTGTTCTGAATGTCCTAAACGCGAAAATTTAGCAGATGGAATTTTTACAAAAAAGGGGGTACTAATTTCAATACTATCTCCTGGTAAAAGCGCTGTATTTAAAATTAATTTACAAATATCGATGTTCAATTCATCATATTCCCAATTAATAGATTGATTGTTTACTTTAAAGTTTAAACTGTCAATAAAACCAAGTTCTGAATCTTTCGCAAAGTAAAATACTATTTTGTTTTGATTAATTAATTGTTTTGCTAAAGCTGTTTTATGATTTTTATAGGCATTTGGCCATAAATGAAAATATATAAAATCTAATTTTTGCTTGGAGTTATTAATATATTTTATTTTTTCAAATGCACTTAAAGTATGATTACTATCGTTCAGTTTCACACTAATTTGATAATTAACTTCTTGTTGAAAATATTTTTTTTGAGAAACAACAATATCTACATAAAAAAAAAGAATTAAGCAAAATAACAAGCGCTTAATTTTTTTATAAGATATAAATTTCATTATTTTAAGACTTCAGCAATCTTTTTTTCTAATTCTTGACCTCTTAAATTTTTTGCAATAATTTTTCCATCTTTATCTATTAATACCGTGTAAGGAATACCTTGTACATTATAAATTTTTGCGGCGATATTATCCCAATATTTTAAGTCGCTCACCTGGGGCCAATTAATTCCATCTTTTGAAATTGCCTCCATCCATTTTTCTTTATCTTGATCTAAAGAAACACCATAAATCTCGAAGCCTTTATTTTTAAATTTAGAATAAACTTTAACCACATTTGGCATTTCTTTTCGACAAGGGCCACACCAGCTAGCCCAAAAATCAATTAACACTACTTTTCCTTTTAAAGAACTTAATGCAATTTCTTTTCCATCGGGAGATGGTAATAATATTTCGGGAGCAAATTGACCAATATTTGTTGATCGCATTCTTTCGACTACCTCGTGAAACATGTTGACATTTTTATCATTAGGAAATTTTTTAGTTAAGCCATAATCTAATTTCTTATATAAGTCTGAATAATTATCAGGATCCAATGCTTGGATGGCCATAATAGAAGAATACATATTAATATTTTTATTAATTTTATCTGCCATCATTTTGTTAGACTGATTAATAATAGAATTATAGGGCGCTTCGAATATGGCACTTAACGAATCCATTCGTTTAGAATCCATTTTATTTGTTTCCATTAGGAGTTGAAAAGCTTTATTTAATGAATCTAATTTTATATCTCTATTTTTTGATAAATTATTATATTCAATGAAAATATTTGTTTCCGCCGAACCTTCTACTTTATATGTATTACCTAAATCTTTTATGCTTCCGTTTATTGTAACTTTATCAGCGCTATCTAAAACTAACATTGCAAAATTTTTATCGTTAGTTTTAATTCTGTAAAAGCCAATTTTTGGTGTATAATTTAAAAATTCAAAATTTCCGTTTTCATCTAAAATAACGCTATCAATAATTATTTGTTTAGTAGAGCTAAGTTTTTCAAGATATAAAGTTTCTGCTTTTGAGTCAGTTAATTTTCCTTTTAATTGAAATGAGCTATTTTTTTTATTGCCCTCACAAAATGATAATAATAAGATGACAGATAGAGAGATTAATATTTTTTGCATATTTTTTATTTTTCTAGAGTTTGTTTAACTAATTGATTTAATAATTTGGGATCAGCCTTACCTTTACTTAACTTCATTACTTCGCCAACAAATAGTCCCAACAAGCCTAATTTTCCATTTTTATATTCTTTTATTTTATCAGGAAATTTTGATAAAGTTTCATCAATAAGTAATTGTAATTCATTGCTATTACTATTTTGAATAAGATCTAATTCGGAAGCAATTTGTTGGACAGCTTTATTTGGATGATTTATTAATTCAGGAAATATTTTTTGTGAGGCAACCGCATTACTAATTTTACCTGAATCGATTAAAGCAATCATTTCGGCAATTTTTTCAGGTGCTAATTTAAAATCCGAAAAGTTAATAGCTCTTTCATTAACAAAGGCTTTGATGGGACCCATTAGCCAATTTGCAGCACTTTTAAAATTATTCGTGTGCTTAATTAATTGATCAAAATAACATGCCACTTCTTTTGAATCGATAATTTGATTTGCATCATACTCGCTTAATTTACAATTAACTGTATAGATTTTAAATAAATCGGCTGGCAATAAAGGTAATTTGGCTTTAATACTATTAATATATTCTTGTGAAATAAATACTGGTTGTATATCTGGTTCCGGAAAGTAACGATAATCATTTGCATTTTCTTTACTTCGTAATGAAAAAGTTAATTCTTTAACTGCATCAAAACTTCTTGTTTCGCCTGTAATTAAATCACCTGCTTCTAATAGGTCAATTTGTCGTTTTATTTCAAAATCAATTGCTCTTTGAACATTTCTAAAAGAGTTCATATTTTTTACTTCAACTTTTTTACCAAATTGAGAAGCATCTTTTAACATTACCGAAATATTTGCATCGCATCTTAGAGAGCCTTCTTCCATATTACCATCACAAATGTCTAAGTATCTTACTAGCTTACGAACTTCTGTTAGATATGAATAAGCTTCTTCACCACTTCTTAAATCTGGCTCAGTTACAATTTCTAGGAGAGGAGTTCCTGCTCGATTTAAATCGATTAATGTATCAAAGGCATCAATATCATGTAAACTTTTACCAGCATCTTCTTCCATATGAATTCGCGTAAGATTAACACGTAGTTCTTTACCATCTTTTAATTTTGAGATAATATAACCGCCCGAGCAAATAGGAGTTTTATCTTGAGTAATTTGATAACCTTTTGGTAAATCGGCATAAAAATAATTTTTTCGAGCAAATTGATTTTCTTCTCTTATATCTGCGTTAACAGCAATACCTAATTTTACTGCAAATTCTAAGGCTTTTTCGTTTAAAAAAGGTAAAGTTCCGGGGTGCCCAAGTGTAATTACACTCACATGAGTGTTTGGAATTCCACCATACTCAGCTATATCGTTACTATACATTTTTGTTTTTGTAAGCAATTGTATGTGGCATTCTAAACCAATTACTGCTTGATATTTATCGTAAACACTCATTTTTAAATGATATTTTAAAGATACTGTTTTTTATAATTCAAAATCATTACTTGACTCATATTATTTTATAAAATATATATATTTTTTATTATTAAAGTTTTAATTATCCTTAAATGTTATTTTTACAATTTCAGTTTTTAATCGATTTTATATATGCGTATTGCAAGTAATAAATTAATTGATTGTATTCGTTTTTATCATTCGGAGCTTTCTGATATTTACGACAAAACAGAAATTGATGCGATATTTTATCTTGTTGCTGATCATTTTTTAAAATTTGATAAAACAAAAGTTGATACTAATCTTCAATCAAATATTAATCAAAGCGATTTGATTTTAATTTATCAATGTTGTTCAAAATTAAAAAAACAAATTCCGGTTCAATATATTTTAGGTTCAGCTTGGTTTTATGGCATGAAATTTATAGTTTCACCTTATGTTTTAATTCCAAGACCCGAAACAGAAGAACTGGTAGATTTAATAGTAAATGAAAACCAAAATAGCGTTTCTTTTATAGATTTTGGAACTGGTTCTGGTTGTATACCAATAAGTATAAAAAAACAAATCCCTAATGCTCAAGTATTTGCTATTGATTTGAGTAGTGAAGCTTTATTAATATCAAAAAAAAATGCAGCGAATAATCATACTGAGATTGTTTTTATAAAATCGGATATTTTAATTGACGATTTTTCTGTAAAATTTTCAAATAAACAATTTCAAATTATTATAAGTAATCCACCTTACATAATTTCAGAAGAAAAAAATAAAATGTCAGAAATCGTATTAAAAAACGAACCTCACCTTGCATTATTTGTTGAGGGAACAGATGATATTTTGTTTTATAAAAAAATAATTAATGCTTGCGAGCATATTTTAGTTTCTGGCGGTAAACTTTATTTTGAATTAAATCCGTTAACTGCTAATTTAGTAAAATTATATACTATCGAGTCTCAATTTTTTTTAGAAGTTGAATTAATAAATGATATGAGTGGTAAAATAAGATTTTTGAGAGCAATTAAAAAATAATACTTTGAAGTATTTTATAATTTATTTAGTTTGTATTTGCCTTGCTTTTAAGATTTCAGCTCAAAAAAGTTCAGATAGTTTATCTTTTAAACCCGAATATAAGAGAGACCAAAAATATACCTTCAAAACTAATTATGGATCAGTTTTCGTTGGCTATGTTGTCAAGGAGACTGAGAATGAAATAAGAATTGAAAAAAATAATCCTTACGAATTTATTAATTTAAAAAAATCAGAAATTGATAATGTTAAAAAGTATTCTAAATCAAAAAAAATAAAAGTAGAGGATGATGATTTAGAAGAAAATCAACCTAGCAATAATTACTTATTAGTTTCGAGTGCTTTTTTGCTCCAAAAAGAAAAAGTTACAACAATAAGTCATTGGCTTTTACTCGAAAACATTGATTTTGCATTTAATAAAAATTGGTCAGTTACCTCAACAAGCTTTGCTTTTTTTCCAATCAGTATAGGTTTTAAATGTGTATATCAATTAAATAAAAGGAATTATCTTGGATTTAATGCTTTTGGCTTTGGAGATATTTTTAATAGTATTTATGAAAGAGCGCTTTGGGGTTATGGTTCTTCTTTTAAATACTCAAGTGGAAATATAGATAAAAATTTTACATTATCTGCCGGATTACTAGGACTTCAATCTGATATTTTTTTAAAAAACACTAAAAATTTATATTCAAATTTAGGTTTTGTAAACGCAGCTTATTATAATAAACTTAGTTCACGATTAGCTTTTACTGCTGAAGCTTGGTATTTTCCAACGATTAAAACTGGTTTAGTTGGATTAGGAATTAAGTTGATTAATAATCCTAGAATTTCTTGGACCTTTGGATGTTTTGCGTTAGATAATAACTTCACAATTACTAATACTTTGCTTGAAAAACCATTACCATTACCTTACATCGGAATAATGCGTATATTTTAATTTTCTTTTAATCCTCTTCCAGTTTTATTTATTTTACTATCTTTTTTTAATTCTGCAATAATTTTATCAAGTACTCCATTTACAAATGTTTTGCTATTTGGTGTACTATATTCTTTGCTAATATCTATATATTCATTTAAAGAAACTTTGATAGGAACATTCGGAAGATAAATAATTTCAGCTAAGGCCATTTCCATTAATAATTTATCCATATTAGCGATACGTTCTATTTCCCAATTTTGAGTATGACGATTAATCAGTTCTTCAAATTCAAGTTTGTGATGTATTGTTTTTTTAAATAAAATACTCATAAATTCAAGATCATCTTTTTCGTCTTTTAATAAAGCCTGCATTTTAAATTCACCTTTAAAATCTTCAAAATTTCTAATTACTGAATTAAATGCTACAAAAGAATCG
The DNA here is from genome assembly GCA_005787585.1 of Bacteroidota bacterium. Taxonomy (GTDB): domain Bacteria; phylum Bacteroidota; class Bacteroidia; order B-17B0; family Aurantibacillaceae; genus Aurantibacillus. The sequence continues at coordinate 10,586 of SYAL01000040.1, read as the reverse complement.
TCAGCCCAATGAATATTTTTTTCCTCAAATAAAGAAATTAGAACTTCGTTTTCGCTCAAATTATCGGCAATTAAAGAAATGATAAAGTCTCTATCTTCATCTATACTAGAAATTCCAGACTCTAAATAAGTCTTAAAAAGTTCACCATTTTTTATTTCGTTAAAAATTTTTCGAATAACATCAGTCTCGTTTTGCCAAGAAATTTTCCGCTTATCAATTTGTAATTTTAATTCTTTATTATTTGAAATACTTAACAATAAAGCATTATTTACAAATTTTAAATTTGGATTTAAATCGTTTTGATTAGGTAAATATTTATTTTTATTTTCATTTATCATTATCATCGAAAGATTATGTAAATCATTTATTAAAGCAATGATAGAAACATATAATTCATATATTTTATCAAGACTTTTAAATAATTCTTTTTCAAAAAAACTAATGTCTGCTTTATCGTGTTGAAAAAACGAATATAGCGATTGCATTACTTTTATTCTTAAAAACCTTCTATTCAACATTTTTTATTTTGATCTAATTTCTTTATAAAATTTTTATAGAATTACTTCATTTTTGAATTGATTTTGAAGTTATTGATTATTTGTTTTTCGAAATTCAGATTGTGGTATAAAAAAATGTATTCGAACTTTTAATTTTCATATTACTTTTCAAAGACCAGCAAATGTAGGCTTAATGGAAATAAAAAACAAGCTTATTAACAATCACCAGTCTTTACCATCTCTTTTTTTACATATTATTAAAAAAATATAAACCTATTTATTTTAATAAATAAAATTATCAATCTAGACTTTTACCAAATGATTTTGTTATAAATTTGCAACGTGAATGAACTTAACGCATTAAAGCCTTATTTTATAAAATATAAATGGCATTTTTTAGGTGGTATTTTATTTGTTTCACTTTCTACTATTTTTGGAACCTATCAGGGTATTATTGTTAGAAAAAGTACTAATAAGATAGTCTCTATTATTGGAAATCAAGCATCTTTTGATTCTAAAGTATTTATTGAATTTGCTCTAATAATCATAGGTTTAGCTATAACTAGTGGTTTTTTTATGTTTTTAATGCGTCAATCTATTATTGTTATGAGTCGGCATATAGAATATGATCAAAAAAATCAAATTTATTCTCACTATCAGAGTTTAGATGCTAATTTTTATAAACAGCAAACCACTGGTGATTTGATGAATCGTATTAGTGATGATGTTAGTAAAGTTAGAATGTATACAGGTCCAGCTGTTATGTATATAGCTAATACTATTGTTACAACTATTACAATTTTGATATTTATGTTACAAGTTAATTATTTATTAACTTTATTAGTATTTTTTCCTTTACCTATTTTATCTTTTTTAATTTATAAAGTTTCAAATTTAATAAATAAACAAAGTACCTCTGTACAGCAAGAATTGAGCCGACTTACATCACAGGCACAAGAAACTTTTGCTTCTATTCGTGTTATAAAAGCATACAATCGTGAATTTTTTTTTAGTGATCAAATGCAACAAAAAAATGAAATTTATAAAAAAACAAGTTTAAAACTTACTGCAATAGAATCTTTATTTGCACCAGTAATGGCATTAATGATTGGTTTAAGTGTTTTAATGACAATATGGTATGGAGGTAAGTTGGTGATTGCAAATAAAATTGAGCCTGGTAACATTACAGAATTTATTTTATATGTATTTCGATTAACATGGCCATTTGCTTCATTAGGTTGGATAACCTCACTGGTTCAAAGAGCTAAAGCTTCTCAAGCAAGAATAAATGAATTTTTAAATACTAAACCAATAGTTACAAACACAAATTTTTCGATTTATCCTATTATTGGTGACATTACTTTTAAAAATGTTAGTTTTATTTATCCAGAAAATCAAATAAAAGCATTAAAAGATATTTCTTTTCATTTAAAAAGTGGACAAACTTTAGGAATTATAGGATTAGTTGGTAGTGGAAAATCAAGTATTTTAAATCTATTAACTCGTCAATATGATGTAAGCGAGGGTGAAATTTTAATTGATAACAGAAACATTAAATATCATAATTTACAATTATTACGTAAAAATTGTGGTGTTGTTCTACAAGAGGTTTTTTTATTTAGCGATACTATTTATAACAATATTGCTTTTGGAGCTCAAGAAAAATTAGTTACTAAAAGCGAAGTTGAATTTGCTGCAAAACAAGCAGGGGTTTATGATAATATTACTGGTTTTCCTGATCAATTTGAGACAATGGTGGGCGAAAGGGGGGTTACTTTAAGTGGAGGACAAAAACAAAGAATATCAATTGCAAGAGCGTTAATTAATAAGCCAAAACTTTTAATTTTTGATGATTGTTTAAGTGCTGTAGATAGCGAAACCGAGACTTTAATCCTTAAAAATTTAAAAAACGAAATGAAGGATAAATCCAGTATTATTGTAAGTCACAGAATATCAAGTATAAAACATGCTGATGTTATTATTTATATGAACGAAGGTAGAATTATCGAAATTGGTACTCATGATCAATTATTGGAGCTTAAGAAAAATTACTTCCAATTAAATCAATTACAAATTAAATAGTTTGATTTTCATCATTATTTGAATTTTTTTGTTTGAATATGTATTTAAATTTTACATCTTCATTAATTTTTTTTTCTTGATTAGTATTTTCTGCTATTATATTATTTTCTGCTTCCGTTTCTAAAACATCCTCATCATCTTTCCAATTATATTTTTTAATCTGTGGCCCTTCTTTACGATAATTATAAGCTAAAATAATACCTGAAATAGTTCCAAATAAGTGCCCTTCCCAGCTTATTTGCTCTTGTATTGGAAAAATACCCCAAATAATACTACCATATAAAAAAACAACTAATGTAGATACAACCATCAATCTTAAATGTTTTCTAAAAACACCACTAAAAAATAAAAAACTAGCTAGGCCATAAATTAAAGTACTTGCTCCAATATGGTAGTTAGGGTGATAATGATTGTTTCTTCCACCAATCCATAACCAAATACCACTTATAATCCAAATCCACAAGAAAATTGACTTTGCTATTTTTTTATAAAAATAAAATAATATCATTCCTAATATTAAAATAGGTAATGTATTGGATGCTGCATGATTTAAATTAACATGAATAAAAACTGAGGTTACTATCCCCAATAATCCTCTTAGTTCTCGGGGTAATAAACCAAATTTTACTAAGTTTAGATCGTATAAATTATCAAATAAAAAAACCAACCAAAAAAATAAAACAAATACCAATGGAAAAAAAATGGAATTATAAATCTGTTTTAAAAAATAATTTTTCACTTATTTAATTATAATTATATAGCCTTAAAAAATTAAAAAAAAAGAGCGAATTTTTAAAGATTTTTTTGAATAAATTTTTAACAAAAAAAAGACTCTTTACTAAGAGTCTTTTTTTAATAATATTATGTTGAATAATTATTCAGGTTTAGCAATCAAATATATTTTATTAAATTCATTAATAGCTTCAATTACAATTTGTTTTTTTAAAGAAAATTTATCTAAATTATCCCAAATACTTTTTTGTTCTTTCATGTATGGTTCGAGACCTTTTTTATAAAATTTATTATTCAGTTTTTTAAGATCGCGCAATTTAATATCATCACCTTCGGCATTATTATCTTGAATAAAATAAGACGATTCGATAGCTTCATATCCATCAATTTTCCCCATAAATCGTATTTCATAAAAATTCAATCTGCCCTTTGCCAAAGCTTCTGCAAAAACATCATCACCATTATTATTTATTTTTTCAAATTGTTTGTTTTCAAAGGCATAAGCTTTGGCTTTTTTAATATCTATTTCAACTAATTTTCCACCTTTTGCAGGTCTAAAAGAGAATCCTCTATGAAAATCGAGTTCATCGTCTGGATTAGTTCTTATTTCACCTTTAATTGTATCACCTTTTGCAGATAAATAATATCCAGGAGCAGTTATTGGTGACATTTTAGCAACTTTTTTAGGCTGACTAGCCATAGTAAAAGCTGTAACGATAAAAATAAAAGAAATTAGTTTTTTCATAAAAGATTTAAATTATTAATACCAAATATATTTATAAGATACTTAATCTCAAAATTTAAGTTTTTTTATTTCATTTATTTAAAAATAAATAGGTAATAAATTATTTTTTTTCTAATACCTCATCAATCATACCATATTCTTTTGCCTCAGCAGCAATCATCCAATAATCACGATCACTATCGGCCCATACTTTATCGTAGGTTTGACCGCTATGAAGAGCAATAATTTCGTATAACTCTTTTTTTAACTTTTGAATTTCGCGTGCAGTAATTTCTATATCAGTTGCCTGACCTTCAGCTCCACCCATTGGTTGATGTATCATTATACGAGCATGTTTTAATGCTGTTCGCTTTCCTTTTGCTCCAGCACATTGTAATACAGCCCCCATACTAGCAGCCATTCCTGTACATATTGTAGCTACATCAGGCTTTATAATCTGCATAGTATCATAAATACCTAATCCTGCATAAACACTACCACCAGGAGAGTTTACATATATTTGAATGTCTTTTTTTGCATCTACGCTTTCTAAAAATAATAGCTGTGCTTGAACTATATTTGCGACTTGGTCGTTAATTCCAGTACCTAGAAAAATAATACGATCCATCATCAATCGAGAAAATACATCCATTTGCGCTACATTAAGCGAACGTTCCTCTATAATATATGGAGTTAAAGAAGATTGAATACGTGAAGTATAACTTTCGTAAGTTAAACTATTAATACCAGCATGTTTTGTGGCATATTTTTTAAATTCATTATTGTCAAACATAAATTATATTATTAATTAAAATTGTTTACCAAATGTAGTATTTGAAATATAACTTCTCAATTTTATATTCAAATAATTATTAACGGAGATTAACTTTTAATTGTTACTAAATATATTGAAAATGATGATATTAATAAAGTTTATTTTTAAAATTTACAATTATTTAGATGACAGATAGTTATTGTATATATAATGGACATTTAGTAAGTCTATATGAGCCGAGTATTACATTTAATAATCGAGCATTTCGATACGGCGACGCTTTGTTTGAAACCATTCGGTTTTGTAACAATCACATTATGTTTTTAGCTGATCATATTTCTCGTTTAAAGCTTAGTATGACTATTCTTCGTATGAATTTACCGGCTGAATTTACCAATGATAATTTTCATAATTTAATTATGCATTTGATAAAAAATAATGCACACACTCCTAATGCACGCATACGTTTAACTGTATTCAGAAATGATGGAGGCTATTATACTCCCCATAGTAATAATATCTCTTTTTTAATTGAGACAGAAACTATTCAGGGAGTTTACGAATTAAATCAAAAAGGCTTTTGGGTAGATATTTTTGCCGACATTAAAAAACCTATTAACAAACTTTCGAATATTAAAAGTGGAAGCGCTCTAATTTATGTGATGGCTGGTATTTCAAAAAAAAGTATGAATCTTGACGAGTGTTTTTTAATTAATGAAAATGGAACTATTTGCGAAAGCATTAGTTCAAATATTTTTGTTGTGAAAAACGGTGCACTTTTTACTCCAAAATTAATAGATGGTTGTGTAGATGGAGTAATGCGAAAACAGATTATTAAATTAGCTTCTGAAAATAAAATTTTAAGTTTTGAGAACCCCATTACAATGTATACTTTAAGTACAGCTGATGAGATTTTTTTAACTAATTCTATTAAAGGCATTCAGTGGATTGGTCAATTTAAAGATAAATTTTACACAAATAAAATGGCACATTTTTTTATTGATAAATTAATTCAACTATCTCAATAATTATTAATTTAATTCGTTAAGCAATTCGCAAAGCTTTTTGGTGAGTTCTTCCCGACTGTATTTAATCACTTCTTCGCTATTAGTTTTTATACTTTGATTAATAAATAAATTCAAAATATTTTTTTCGAGTGTGATTTCATCTTCAAAATTTGATATTAATCCTGTTTGTGTTTTTTTAATAATATCTGCTAATTCGCCATCTGTTGGACCTATTGATAATATAGGAGATCCAGATACCATGTATTCAAAAAACTTTCCTGTTAATATGTCTTTGGCATTTTTAGTATTATTAATTAACAACAACAATACTTTCGATTTTTGTTGTTCAATAATTACCTCACTATGAGGTAAGTATTCAATTTTTTTTACAAAATTTATTAATCCAAAATTTTCAAGCTGTTCAATAATAAAAATATCAACTTTGCCAACTAATTTTATTTCAAGTTGTGATCTAAAATCATCACGAGTACCAGTGAGTTTTTTTAATACTTTCCATAAAACAATTGGATTTCTATCTTTTACCAATGTTCCAATATGAGCTATACTAAATTTTTTATCTTTTATAATATTAATGGTTTTAATGTCATCAAAATCAAAACCATTACTTATTACTTTAAATTTATTAAGATTTTTACCTCCTGATTTTTGATATATATTTAAAAATTCATTGCTCATACCTTTGCCAATACTCAAAATGATATCAGCAGTAGTTAGTACCTTTAATTCCTGACTGTGGTGTTTGTTGTTAGATCTTTTAGTTAACATTAATTTATCATAAAAATCTATGTTAGTCCAAGGGTCTCTAAAATCGGCAATCCATTTTAATGATGTAAATTTATTTTTTAAGCCCAAAGCTATTAAGTGCATACTATGAGGGGGGCCACTACTTATAATGTATTCGATATTATTTTTAATAATGTAATTTTCTAAATAGTTAATACTTGGTTTTATCCAAAATTTACGAGCATCAGGAATAAAAAAATTACCACGTATCCAAATACTTATTTTTTCGCTAAGCCCAGCTTTTTTATTTTCACTTAAAAAAGAGGCATTTATTTTATCGTCTTTTTTTCGACCAATAAAACGTTTGTATAGTTGATAAGGCTCCCAAATAGGTGTTTTTAAAATGGTCAAATCTTCAGGAACGTCTTTTAATAAACTCATGTCAATCACCGGCATTTCTCCATTTTCAGCGGTATATATGATTGGCTCCCAGCCATATTTTTTTAGGTATTTTGTAAATTTTAGCCAACGCTGAACACCAGCTCCACCAGAAGGTGGCCAATAATAAGTTAGTATAAGCACTTTTTTCATTCGATTTGTAAATCTAATTTTTTAATAGATAATAAACAATTCATTTATATTAAATTGAAAATATACTTAAAATGTTGATAGGTAAATAGATCGATTAAATTGACCACTCGGTAAAATAATAAGCCCATTTAATTTATAAAAAAATTTGATTTATTATAATTAAAAATTATGTTTAATTGCAAGTGATGGTGGTGGAGCAAGTAATTTTTAATCAAATAAATTTATTGCAAGACGAAAGGTATTGCAATGGGCTTCAACGATTGTTTTGATCTCGGGAGAATAACCACCACCTAAAACGACGGCAACAGGAATTGCTTTTTTTTTCAAAGAAGTCAGCACAAATTCATCTCTCTTTTTGCATTCCTCCAAACTTACTTGCAGTTTTCCAAATTTATCAGAGGCTAAAATATCAACTCCTGCAAGATAAAAAGCAAAATCGGGTTTAAACACTTCAATTAGCATAGGTAATTGTTCAGTTAGTAGGGTCAAATATGTTTCACCCGTTGTACCATCTTTCAGTTCAATATCGAGATCTGATTTTTCTTTGTGAAAAGGATAATTACTCCCACCGTGCATACTAAAAGTAAATACGTCTACTTTATTTTCCATCAACTTTGCTGTTCCATTTCCCTGGTGTACGTCTAAATCGATAATTAAAATTTTATTGCATAATTTATTTTTTAATAAATAGTTGGAAGCGATTGCCATATCATTAAGTAGACAAAATCCTTCACCACGATCGGCAAATGCATGGTGTGTTCCTCCTGCAATATTTAATGCAGCGCCAAATTTAATGGCATGTAATGCGATATCTATTGTTCCTTGAGTAATAATCAATTCTCGTTTAATCAATTCGGGTGACTGTGGAAAACCAATTCTTCTTTCTTCCGAGGAACTTAATTGTTGCATTATCAGTTTATTAAAATAGACCTCATCGTGAGTTTCCAAAATAATATCTTGTTCGCAGATGGAAGGTTTAAAGAAATGTGACGAAATACAGGTACCTTCATGAATTAATTGTAGGGGTATGAGTTCATATTTCAGCATTGGAAATCGATGATTATCTGGCAAAGGATGTGCATAAATTGGATCGAAAGCAATTTTGATCATGCGGAGTAAAAACTAAATTAACTACAAATCAAAGTCGTGATTATTTATCTGAGATTTAATGAGTACCTTTACGTAATGCCTGTTGCGTCGCTCTTTTTTGGCATTTGCTCTTTTCGCAGAGCGCTTATCTTTAACAATTAATTTTAAATCGTTTAGATTATCTAGTTCATTAACGTCTTTTAATGATGTTCTTTTAGGCATAAAATTGAAACAAATAATTTAGTAATATGTTTTTACTTAATAGGTAAATTTACAATTAATAAAAGTTTGGTTTTTCGCATCAATATTTGGAGTGAAAATCATCACCTTCGCCAAGCTCGAAACTGTTTAATTTATTAGTATAATGGCAAATACAAAGCGAGATTCTTCAATATATTTAGAAAAAAAGATCTGTGGGTTGGCACCTAAGCATAGGATTGAGTATAGTGAGCCATTCCAAGCAAAAAAAATAAATAATTTTTTTACTCATTTTTTCTTTAAATAAGTAATTGAATTTGTAAATCGTTGTTTTCATAGTTTAAAATTTGATAGTGTTAAACTACACTAGCGATAGTATTTGGGGTTATCGGCTATTTATGTTATTATTATAAACATTATATTTTAGATTAATTACGTAAGATTTTAGTAATATAAAAAATATTAAACGGAGGTGGATGCACTTTCATTTATTGCCAATTCGGAGAGATTAACTCCGTTGATTTCTCCTTAACAAAAGTCAAAATGCAAAAGGCTCCACAACGCTTTTCTTTTTTCAAGCTACTTCTGAAAGTGAACTTTCATCGTTGCCTAAAAAAAAAGGTTTCGCCTAACGACGAGACCTTTTAAATTTATTGTGTATCCGGAGAGATTCGAATTCTCGTCCAAATAAGGAAAAAATAAGCTTTCTTCACGTTTAGTATTAAGCCTTCTCAGCTTTTTTCTTAAGACACCTATTTTGTTTTATGATAACAGGTGTCTAATTAGTGCCTTTATCTCAATTAATAATTTATGGGTTTAATTAATAATTTATTTTTTATCAGTAGAAATTTATCTATTTATACAAATACATGATTTGTTATTTTATTTATTTAATGATTAAAAAATTAAAGTATAATTTTCCATTTTCTAGAGGGTAAAACTTAAAATTGATGAATCTGATTTAGATCATCTTTTTAATAATTTTATTAAGGTATTAAATTAGTATATTTGATTAAACCTAACCCTATGAAAAAAATACTTTTCTTCTTAGTTTTATTAAATTTATCATCTTATTCACAAATAAAAAATGATAATTCAATGTATGTTGATAAAATAGAATCATCATTGCAATATAGATCTAAAAGTAATATAAATTCTGAAATAGATGCACCTTCAACTTATACTAATATTAAATGCAAAATAGTATCTATAACTAAAGATACTATAAGGTATTATGATGGAGTAGATCTAAAAAAAAAATTACACTCAATTGATAAAATTTTTGTTAATTCATATGAATGGAATTCAATAAAATTTAAGCCAAGTTTGTATCAAGCTGGTATATATCTAAAACAATCGGCCAATTTGAACATTGCTAGCCTCTTAATTATGGGACTTGGAACAGGTGTAAATTTTTTATTGCCTCCATCTGAGCAATTACCAGTTATTGCTTCAATTGGTTTAGGGGCAAGTATAACAAGTATAATCAGTATCATAAAAAAGAAAAAAGCTGGTAAAGAATTGATGTTAGTTAACATGAAATAATAAATTTTTAAGACATTAAATTAGTATATTTAATTAAACCTAAATTTATAAAACATTTATTTTTAATCTTAGTTGTAATAAATTTAACTTGATTTGGACAAACTGTAGATGATTATTATAACAAGGGCATTTCAAAATTTAGTTTAAAAGATTACAAAGGAGCAATATCTGAATTTAATAAAACTATTATCTTAATTCCTGAATACGCTGATCAATAAACCGATGGTGGAACTACCTAAGTAAACAATTTAGGGGTTCTTAATCCTCTAAGAATAAATGGTACAAATGCTGCGTTGTGATTTGCTTTCAAAATGTATCTTTGACTTATTGATAAAAACATATAGGGTGGGTAATGATTGAAGGAACTGGTTGTGATTTGCTTTCAAAATGTATCTTTGACTTATTGATAAAAACTACTTTTATAGTCATAAATTCTAAACCACTGTTGTGATTTGCTTTCAAAATGTATCTTTGACTTATTGATAAAAACAAACGGCTATTATATATCATAAAGAAACTAGTTGTGATTTGCTTTCAAAATGTATCTTTGACTTATTGATAAAAACTTATATAGATATGCAAAGGAATTAGATAGAGTTGTG
>SYAL01000039.1 GCA_005787585.1 Bacteroidota bacterium | reverse complement strand
ATTGATGAAATGATGGCTCAGTTATTAGATTTTTTTGCTTTTGAATATCTTCAAAATTAATGTCTCTTAATCGTTTCAATAGACGAATAAAATATTCTAGGAAATAATCATCCAATTGATTAATTTCGTTTGGTTTAACTTTAAAAGTTTGATATAAATCAAATGACGATTTCGAAAAATCATTTTCAACGTTTAAAATTTCTACAAAAGCTAAACGATCGCTAATGTTTTGACCCCATTCAAAGAAACCTAAAAATTTAGTAATTACTTTTAAAATGAAAAGTGGAATTTGATTAACTTTCGCGGATTGACCAGCAAGTTGTTCACATAAATTTATAATTTCTGAAGAAACCCATCCCTTTGGACCCCCTAAAAAGAAAGTTCGATTTTCAGTCTTAGGAAGTTGCAAGGCTTTTAAGCAAAATTTTGCAATATCTTGTGTATCCATATAAGATACGCAAGTATTTTCATTTGTTACCCAAATAGGTAAATTTTCTAAAATTGGAATGGCATATTGCTCAATTAACCCTTGATAAAAACCTGTTAAACGGAATATAGTATAGGGAACTTGTGCCTCTTTTAGTTTAATTTCGATTCCTTGTTTCATTTTCATTAAAGGAATATTTGAAAACTGATCTAGGTTTTGCGTAGAACAAAATATAAAGCGTTTAATTTTAGCCGCTTTAGCCGCTTCAATTAATGCTAATTTACCATCCCAATCCACAGTTTTTACTATATCTAAATCGGAAGGACGACTTGTTGAAGCATCAATAAGAGCAGTAATACCTTGAAAACACGGAGGGATAGTTTCAGGTATACTTAAATCACCATAAATTAATTCTGCGCCCCATTCTTTTAAGAAATTGGCTTTACGAAAATTGCGAACTAAACATCTGACGGGGTAACCTTTAGTTAAAGCCTGTAATACAATTTGACGTCCTAAAGTGCCCGTCCCTCCAACAATTAATAAACTCATATTAATAGATTAAAAATTTTATAGTTTTTAATTGAATACTGTACTTTGTAGTATATCATCAGCTTCAATATTAACTAACTCTTTTTTAGTTAATACTTGACCTCGGCTATCAAAAATACGGTTTGCTTGACGCATTCGGGCCCTATCTAATGCATTTTTAATGCTACGAGCATTAGCAAATAAAGGTTTTTGCTTTCTTCTAGCAATGTAATCAGTCAATGCAACCTCAGCTTGAGGGGTTAGTTGGTACTGTTGTTCTTCTAACATCATTTTCGCAATCGTTAATAATTCTTCAACTGAATAATCGGGAAAGTCAATATGGTTTGCAATTCGTGAAGATAAGCCTGGGTTTGATTCATAGAATTTATCCATTGGTTCTTTATATCCAGCTAATATAACGACTAGATCATCACGTTGATTTTCCATTACCTGTAATAAAATTTCAATAGCTTCAGAACCATAATCCCTTTCATTATCGGGCTTATATAGATAATAGGCCTCATCGATAAATAAGACACCGCCCATAGCTTTTTTAAGGACTTCTTTTGTTTTAGGAGCAGTATGACCAATATATTGACCGACTAAATCATCGCGTGTAACTGTTAATAAATGACCTTTTTTTATATAGCCTAATTGGAATAATATATCAGCCATTTTCAATCCTACAGTTGTTTTACCAGTACCAGGGCTTCCGGTAAAAGACATATGTAACCCTGGACTGTTTGCTGTAATTCCTAAATTCTTTCTTAATTTATCAATTAATAATAGTGCTGCGATTTCACGGATACGAGCCTTTACAGGTGCTAGACCAACCAGTTCTTCATCTAATAAATTTAAAAGTTTTGCTATCTCTGTTTTAGCATATTCTTCTTGCAAATTAATTGAATTCATAATGATTATTAAATAATTTAAATGAAATAAAATGGAGAATAAATTGATTAAAATTAACTAATTTATTCTCATGAAAAATTTAATTCAATGTAAAAGTTGGAATACTTGATAAACAGATAAAAGCAAACCCCGCGCTTCCACAAGCACCTACAAAGAAGCCGCCTTTGAACTGATCCCATGACTTTTTAGTTTGTAACCCTTTACCACTGTTCTTATCTTGGCCAAAAGAAGCCGCTCCATAAATGGTTAACCCTAAAGTTAAAATAAGAATTAATCCAACAGTTGATAAAAAGCCTGCTAATAATCCAATATCTGAATTACGTAAAGGACCTAATTTAGCGAATGGACCAATTAAAAAATATCCATGCGCTAAACCAATTTCTAAACCACGTAATAATGGTGTTAAACCAAATCGATACGCCGGTAAATTTTTTAAAAGAGCTCGAGTCAATGATGAAGAAGTAATCGGTGTTGCTAAATGCCCAACAAATGGATCATCATTGTACGGTTTAATAAAATTAGCCATAAATTTAATTTAAAATTTAATGAAGTTAATAGTAAAGGTTTTAATTAATCTAAGGTATTTAAAAAATTAATGAAAATTTTTACCAACCAAAATTTTTATATAGATTACTATATAATATATACTAATATACAGAAAAAATTTTATAAACTTCATTTTTATATAATTAAAAAATTCTATGTCAATTCTTATTAATTATTTTTTACTAGTTGGATTTTGCTTTGCACTTGCATCAGGATTATTTTTAGGATTAAAATCAATTAAATTAATT
>SYAL01000038.1 GCA_005787585.1 Bacteroidota bacterium | reverse complement strand
ATTTGATAAAGGAATTTATTTTATCAATGTTATGGAAAATAATCAATCTGTTTACAGAAGAAGTATGATTAAAGAATAATGATTTAAATTAATCAAATTATAATCAACAAAAAATCCCTGATAATTTATAGGGGATTTTTTGATTTAGAAAAAGGAAATTCTAAGTTTTAAAAAGTTTGTGACTCCGAAGGGATTCGAACCCCCAACCGTCAGAACCGGAATCTGACATTCTATCCAATTGAACTACGGAGCCAATTAACATCAAATATAGCATCATATTTTTCAAAATTTACTAAAATATTATTGTATTTTTAGCGTTAATCATGTACATCAATAAATTTTATAGATGAGAATACTCCTCGCATCAGTCTTTTTTTATTTTAAACTGGTTACCTTTTCACAAATTGGTCCAGGTAGCTGGCAAGATCATTTGAGTTTAAATTCTTGTAATACTGTTGCCAAACTTGGATCAAAAATATATGCTTCAAATAAAGTCGGTTTAGTTTACTTCGATGAATTAGAAAAAAGCATTCAAAAATTAAATAAAATAAATGGTTTAAGTGATGTTGGAATTAAACTTTTACGAACTAATACCTATAATAATAAATTACTAGTTATTTACGAAAACTGTAATATTGACGTAATAGATTTGAACGGAAATATTGTAAATTATCCTGATTTTAAATTAAAAATGTTAAATGGAAAAAAAACAATTAATGAAATAACTTTTGATAAACATTTGGGATATTTAGCTTGTGGATTTGGTATTATAGTATTTGATACCGAAAAAATCGAAATTAAGGATACCTATATTATAGGAAATAATGCTGCTGAGTTAGAGGTTTATCAGGTTGCAATGAATGATTCTATCATTGTTGCGGCAACACCAATTGGGCTATATAAATCTAATTACAAAACTAAAGCTTTAAATAATTTTAAAAATTGGGATTTGTTAAACGCCAATATCCCATCTGGTCCTTATGTTGGGGCAGTATCGATCGAAGGAAAAATATTAGCAGCGTATTCGCCAAATAAATTAAATGAAGTCATAAAAGGTAAAGATTCTTTGTATGTTTTAGAAAACAATATTTGGAAAAAATATCCGCCTACATCAAATGAAGGTAATACTATACTTAAAATAGCAATGGTAAATGGAAAATATTTTTCTATTATCAATGAGTTTGGTTTTTTGGTTAGAGATTTTTATACTGGTGGTATTAAAAATTATGTAACTAGTTTTAATGGAGGTGGTTGTAAAATATTAGATGGATATTTTGGAATTGATAAAGCAACAAATATGTCTTATTGGCTAGCAGATGAGTTAAATGGGCTTTATCAAACTTATAGTTATTGGCCCTATTATCCTCAAAATAAAATTACTGTGGATGGCATAAATAAATATTTGGTAAATAATATTGATGTATTTGATGGAAAGTTAGCAGTTTCTCCATCTCATCCGGATGATGCAGGAGGAACATTGTACATTGATCAAGGAGTAAATATTTCTGAAAATAATGAATGGATTTATTTGCCCCCCTTAGATTTTGATTCAAATAAAGTACAAGATATTACCTATGCACATATTGATAGAAAAGACAAAACTACTCTTTGGGCTAGCTCTTGGCGTAATGGATTATTAAAATATAAAAATAATAAATTGGTAAAGATTTATAATTCATATAACTCACCAATGCCTCAAGTTTTGCCAAATAATCCTCGCTGTACCGGAATAGCAAACGATAAAGATGGCAACTTATGGTTTATTAATAGCAACGTTCAAAATTTTTTAAATGTTATTAAAAAAAATGATGAGTATCAAAATTTTAATTTTGATGCTGCACGATTTACTCGAAAAATATTTATAGATAAAAATAATTACATTTGGTCATTACATGAACGAGATGGCGGAATTACAGTTTACAAAAACGATAATTTTAGTTTACCAAAGTTTTATGATGAAAATTATCCAAACAATTATTATAATTGTAGGTTACTATCAAATCAAGCAGGAAAAGGTAATTTACAATCAAACGCAGTATTTTCAATTGCTGAAGATAATGATGGTAGAATTTGGGTAGGAACAGGATCTGGAATATCTGTATTTAATAATTCATCAGCTTTGTTTAATAATGGAGATTTTGATTCTCAACCAATTAAAATTATTCAAGATGGTAATGTAGAACTATTATTAGGAAGAGAGGCCGTTACCTGTATAGTTGTTGATGGAGCAAATAATAAATGGGTTGGTACACAAAGCGGTGGTCTGTATTGTTTTAGTTCAGATGGCTTAACTCAATTAAATCACTTTACAAAAGATAATAGTCCTTTATATTCGAATAATATAATAGACATTAATTATAACGAAGTAACTGGCGATATTTTTATTGGTTCTGAAATTGGTCTGCAATCATATCGAAGTTATATTATTAAAGGAAGTCCAGAATATTTAAATGTATATGCATACCCTAATCCAGTTAAGCCAAATTTTAGCGGTAGTGTTTACGTAACAGGCTTAATAGATAATTCGATTGTAAAAATTGTTGATGAAAGTGGCAATATGGTTTGGGAAACAAAATCAAAAGGTGGGCAAATTGTTTGGCCCGTTTCAAATCTTTCTGGAATAAGAGTTGCCTCAGGTGTTTATGTTGTATATGCATCTTCAACAGATGGAGTGCAAAACGTGTTAACCAAAATTTTAGTAATAAATTAATGCGAATTTCAGATAAGGCAGTCGTATTACAAACAATAAAATATGGAGAGAAAAAATTAATATTAAAGTTGTATACAAGGCTTAATGGCTTAATTACCGTTTCGGCTATAGTTGGTAGGGCTCCTTCTTCAAAATTAAAATCGAGTACTTTTTTACCTTTAACGCTAATTGATATTGAACTGCTTTTCAAACAAAATAAAGATATACATCTTTTAACAGAAGCGTCGTGTAACAATGTTTTTAAGGGCATTTCTAAAAATTTATCAAAACTAGCTATTGCCCAATTTATAAATGAAATTTTAATTAAAACGCTTAAAGAACAAAGCTCGAATCTTCATTTATTTGAATTTATCGAAACTTGTTTAAAATTTTTAGATGATGCACAAGATCATTACATTAATTTGCATATTTATTTTTTAATAGAGCTTACTAAATATATAGGCTTTGAACCAAAAAATAATTATTCCGTTCGAACTCCTTATTTTGATTGTCGCGAGGGGCAATTTACTATCCAATCATTGTCATTGCCCTTGGGGCTTTCAAAAGATGATTCTTTTTTATTTACTGAGTTTTTAAAAGTTAATAGTTTGAAAACAAATTTATCAAATTTCCAACGCCAGCAGTTACTGGAAATATTATTAGCTTACTATCGTTTGCACATTCCAGGATTTAATGATATAAAAAGTTTAGAGGTGCTAAAAGAAGTATTAGCTTTAAAATTATAA
The DNA here is from genome assembly GCA_005787585.1 of Bacteroidota bacterium. GTDB lineage: Bacteria > Bacteroidota > Bacteroidia > B-17B0 > Aurantibacillaceae > Aurantibacillus. The sequence goes on along the minus strand of SYAL01000038.1, from coordinate 7,050 downwards.
TTATTCTTCTTCTTCAATAATTTTTTTTATCAAAGTGATTAAAAATAAATTTAAATTTTTAATGGCTAAAGGCAAATCCCAATTTTTAATATTTCGTACTTCTACTTGATTACTCACTGCTCTTAATTGTAATGCAGACCATTTAAATTCGTTGGCAGCATTAATAAAAGCTGCCCCTTCCATCGTTTCAATATCTGGATGATATTGCTTTATTATTTTATTTATACTATTTGTATTTCCATGAACAGTGTTTATGGTAATTCCTCTAACTATGGGAAGCTTGTCTATTATAGGATGATTATAAAGATAATTAATATCATTTTTTTGTTTACCAAAACCCAGTTCATCTATAGTAATAAATTTAGTATTTGATTCGGCGCCCAATTCGCTAAATTGATCTTGAGTTACATTTAATACTTGACCAATAGAATATGAACCATAACTACCACATACGCCAATATTTATGGCTATGTCGAAATGTTTGCCATTTAATTTACCTAATTCGAAAGAAGTATTTACCATTCCTACTTTTGTAATACAATAGCTAATTTGTAAATTCTTAAAAATAAAAATATCTTTAAGAACATGCGCTTTTTGCCTTAAAAATAATAGGGTGGGTTCAATTTCAAATTCAGTTGCACTTACTAAAATAATTTTTTTCATTAAATACAAATTTAATAAAATGCTTAAATTTATAGTATGATTTTTTTAACGCGACATGAGCATTTTAATGCGGCTCATAAATTATATAACCCAGAATGGTCAGAAGAAAAAAATATTGAAGTTTTTGGTAAATGCGCTAATACAAATTGGCATGGGCATAATTATAATTTAATCGTCACTATTAAAGGAGAGATTAATGAAGAAACAGGATTTTTGATGGATGCAAAAAAATTAAGCGCTATTCTTTCAGAACACGTTTGTGAAAAGATAGACCATAAAAATCTAAATTTAGATGTTGATTTTATGTCTGGTAAACTAGCTAGTACCGAAAATCTTGCTCTAGCCATTTGGGAACAAATTCTCCCTCATTTGCCTTATAATGTTAAATTACATTGTGTTAAATTATACGAAACACCTAGTATTTGTGTTGAATATTTTGGGAATTAAATACTTTTATAATAAAAAAAATTAGTTTAAACATTTTTTAGTTTACTTTGTTTGATATTTATATAAAACTTGTTCAGCAAACTTCTGACACAGTATGCTTAATTAAATTTAAATCATCAGAAATAAACATTGTAACAAAATAATTATTTATGAATAAAAAAGTTGCTGTATATAGAAAAGAACGTTTTAATGCTGCGCATCGACTTCACAATTCAGAGTTGAGTGATACAGAAAACCAAGTACTTTTTGGTAAATGTAATTCTCCAAATTTCCACGGCCATAATTATGATTTAACTGTAAAAGTAACAGGAGAAGTTGATTCCAAAACAGGATATGTAATTGATACTAAAATTTTGAGTAACATAATTGGTCAACACATTATAGAAAAATTCGATCATAAAAATTTAAATTTAGATATATTTGAATTTAAAGTTTTAAATCCCACTGCTGAAAATATAGCGATGATAATTTACAACATCTTGAGAGAAAAAATTAACGCTTCGTTAGAGTTAAAAATTATTTTAAATGAAACAGAAAAAAATTATGTCGAATACCCAGCTTAGGTCTAAAAAGTTAAGTGTAGCAGATATTGGAGACGGACACATTAGTAGTTCTGTTAGCACTCCTTTGAGAAAAGATGCATTTTTAATGAGTGATGATGCTAAAATGAAAAAGATAGAATTTCATTTTAGTGAGATTATGCAAACTTTAGGCTTAGATTTAAAAGACGATAGTTTAAAAGGCACGCCAAAACGCGTTGCAAAAATGTATGTGAAAGAAATATTTAGCGGCTTAGATCCTAAAAACAAACCTGACATTACACTCTTCGAAAATAAATATAAATATAAACAAATGTTGGTGGAGAAAGACATTACGTTTTATAGTAATTGCGAACATCACTTTGTGCCTATAATGGGCAAAGCACATGTAGCATATATTGCAAATGGAAAAGTTATTGGATTGTCTAAACTAAATCGTATTGTACAATATTTTGCAAAGCGCCCTCAGGTTCAAGAAAGATTAACAATGCAAATTGCAAGAGAAATTCAAAATACTTTAAGTACAAAAGATGTAGCGGTATTAATTGATGCTAAACATCTTTGCGTTTCTTCGCGTGGTATAAAGGATATCAATTCGGCTACAGTAAGTTCTTTTTATGGAGGTAAATTTGAAAATGAGACAACGCGTCAAGAGTTTTTAAAATACATACAGATTAAAACAGAATATTAGAACTTGAAAACAATATTATAAATAAAACTATATTTTTATTTAAAATTATAATATAATCTCATCCATATCTTTATTAAAAAAAGAATACTCCATAAATCCTTGGCTAGACATACTTTGAACTTTTACCCATTGTTTATATTCAAAATACCATTTCCATTGTTTACTTTTTAAAAAACCGCCTTTTTTAATAAAAGCTTCAATGTATGGATGAACATTTAAAGTAATGTTTTTTTGATTCTGTTCTTTAATTATAAACCGCAATGTATTTTCAATTTGGTCAACAAACAAAATACTTGGCTGCACCTTTCCTGTGCCATTACAACTTGGGCAAGTTTCAAGAACCTCTATATTTACTTCAGGTCGTAAACGTTGACGAGTGATTTGAATTAAACCAAATTTACTTGGAGGTAAAATATTGTGTTTAGCACGATCTCTTTTCATCTCATCTCTCAACTTTTCGAATAAAAGCCTACGGTTTTCGGGATTATGCATATCGATAAAATCAATCACAATAATTCCACCCATATCTCTTAAACGCAATTGCCTGGCTACTTCAATAGCAGATTCTAAATTAACCTCTAAGGCATTTTGTTCTTGACTAAAATCACTTTTTGAACGGTTACCACTATTAACATCAAATACATGCAAAGCTTCAGTATGCTCAATAACCAAATAGGCCCCACTCTTCATGTGAACCGTTTTGCCAAATAAACTTTTTATTTGTTTTTCTATCCCATAAGCATCAAAAATTGGAACGTTGCCATTATAATGTTTTAAAATAGAGATTTTATCAGGAGAAATAGTTTTGATATAAGATTTTAAATCTTCAAATACAGCTTCATCGTTAACATGAATGGCATTAAAAGAGGCGTTTAAAAAATCTCTAAGAATGGCATTAGTTCTATCAACTTCTCCCAATACTCTTTTAGGAGGATGAGAGGTTTTTAAGGACTGAAAACATACATCCCATCTTTTAATGAGGTCGTTTAAATCTCCCTCTAAATCGTTTACTGATTTGCCTTCGGCAACTGTTCGAACAATTATTCCAAAATTCTTTGGTTTAATTTTTTGCATCAACTCTTTTAATCTATTTTTTTCTTCGAAGTTTCTGAGTTTAGATGAAACAGAAATTTTATCAGAAAAAGGAATAAGCACTAAATATCTTCCTGCTAAACTAATTTCGGTTGTTATTCTGGGCCCTTTGGCACTTATAGGTTCTTTAGTAACTTGAACTAATAAATTTTGGCCAGATTTTATTACATCGTTTATTTTACCATCTTTTTTTATTTCCTTATCATTTTTAAAATACATGAGATTACTCACGTTTTGTTTACCAGATTTTGTCTGTTCAACATATTTAATAAAAGATTGGGCTTGGGTTCCTAAATCTAGATAATGTAAAAAAGCGTCTTTTTCATATCCAACATCAACAAAGGCAGCGTTTAAGCCAGTCATAACCTTTTTAGCCTTACCCAGATAGATATCCCCTACCGAAAATTTCGAGTTATTTTTTTCACGATGTAATTCCACTAAGCGTTTATCGTGAAGCAGTGCTATTACGACCTCGCTTGGCGTGGAATTAATAATTAATTCTTGATTCACGCGTCTTTAATGTTTAAGTTTAAGTAATCATTTAATCAATAAAATAAACAAATCATCTTTTTATTTAAATAAATAATAAAGAGTTAAATAAGTTTTTGCTTATATTTTATGATATTGTAAATAAAAAAACGAGGGCAAATAAAGCCTTCTTTTTTGATTATTAATATAACTAGCGGTTAGCTAATTATTTCTTTTTATGACGATTTTTCCTCAAACGTTTTTTACGCTTGTGAGTTGACATTTTATGTCTTTTTCTTTTTTTACCGCTTGGCATAATTTTTTGAATTATTAGTTAATATTATTTTTTAATTGTTCAATGTAATTATTAATCTCAGTTTTAGCCGTTATATCATTAGTTTTCGAAATATATTTTTGAAGCATTTCGATGGCTTTAGAGTTATTTTTTTGTTTTTCAAAAGCATCGGCTAAATGCAAATAAGCTTCAATATAATTAGTATCTGCTATTATTACTTTTTTAAATCGACTAATGGCTTTATCTAGCTGACCACTTTTAACTGAGAAAAAAGCAAATGTTAATTGTAATTTTACATTATTACTATCAATCTTTTCAATTTCTTTTAATTTGGAAATTCCTTCCATTGGATTTTCAGTGCCTTCTACATAACAAGAAGCTAACATAATTTTAGCATCGATATTTTTTGGGTCTAAAGCCAAGTTTTTATTATAACACCTCATTGCCGACTGATATAAAACTGGAATTTCTGTTTTGTCATTAGAAAATTGAATAGCATAATAATACCTATTCCCCGCTTTGAACCACGTATCAGCTTTTTGAGCAAGCTGGGCTTGAGCTTCGGTAAAATAAGCTGCTAAATCAGGCCTTTTTAATTTATCCCAGGCAGAAATTAAAGTATCATATTTTTTTTGACTAATTAGATTCTCAAGCTGAGCTTTTTTAATGGGTTCAGTATTTTTTAAAGCTATAGATAAGAATAAACTTAAATTTGCTTCAGAAGAAACTTCAATTTTTTGGGATTTTTGTTTTTCAAAATCTACTTCTGAAAGTTGACTCAAACTTTTAGGGGCAGTAAATAAAAGAACGAATAAAATTAAAGCTCCAACTAAAACAATTAATTGTGTTTTTTTTGTGCCCATTGTTAGAGTTTAATCAATATTTTTAACCGGCTCAGCAATTTTCACATTCCGCTTTACTTTCTCTGAAAAGTTTTTTGAAGCTTTAAATGTTGGAATATAATGTTCGGGTATAACTACAGTTGTGTTTTGGGAAATGTTACGTCCAATTTTTTCGGCTCTTTTTTTAACTAAAAAAGTGCCAAATCCTCTTAAGTAAACATTATGCCCCTCTACCATAGAGTTACGTATGGTTTTCATAAAAGATTCAACTGTTTCTTGAACAACCATTTTTTCTATACCAGTTTTTTCTGAAATTTCATTTACTATATCTGCCTTTGTCATAATACAAGCTATTTAAAATCAATTAATTATAATTTATAAATGGTGGCAAATATACTACAATAATTAACAATTGAAAACTTTTTTTGAATTTTAACCTTTTTGAATCAGAATACTTTAAAATATGGTATTTTTGAAATCAATTATGGAGAAATGGTTTGGCAATTGCCTTAAACAATGGTATAATAAGCATAAGCGCGATTTGCCTTGGAGACACGAAACCGATCCGTATAAAATTTGGCTTTCTGAAATTATTTTACAACAAACTCAGGTTGCCCGAGGAATGAGTTATTATTTGGCATTTACTAAAAGCTATCCAAATGTTTTAAAATTAGCTAATGCGTCTGAAGATGAGGTGTTAAAACTTTGGCAGGGCTTAGGCTATTATTCACGTGCACGCAATCTTCATGAAACAGCTAAAAAAATTGCTTATGAGTTAAAGGGTAATTTTCCAAGCACATTTAACGATATTCGATTACTAAAAGGGATAGGAGATTATACTGCTTCTGCTATTGCTAGTTTTGCATTTAATTTGCCTTTTGCTGTTTTAGACGGAAATGTTTTTAGATTATTGAGCCGTTTATTTGGGATTAATTTGCCTATTGATAGTGAGCTCTCTAAAAAAAAATTTCAAAAATTAGCAAATAGCCTACTTAATAAAAAAGAACCAGGCCTTCATAATCAGGCTATTATGGAATTTGGTTCTCAGTTTTGTATACCAAAAAATCCCGATTGCAATAGCTGTATTTTTAAAAATAAATGCTATGCCTTAAGCCATCAAAAAGTAGCCGAGTTTCCTGTAAAGAAAAAAAAAATAAAAAAACAAACACGGTTTTTTAATTATTTTATTATAATAGATAAACAGGGAAATATTTTAATTAATAAACGACAAAATAAAGATATTTGGAAGGGATTATATGAATTTTTATTGATAGAAACTAAAAATGATTTTTCGTCAATTGAGCTTTTAGAAACTCAAAGTTTTAAAGCACTTTTTAAAACTAAACCCACAATTTTATTTATATCTAAAGTTTATAAACACGTGTTAACCCATCAAAATTTATATACAAGATTTTATATTATAAAATGTAGCAGAATGTCAAAAAATAATAATTTAAAAACACCGCTTAAAAATATTCAAAAGTGGGCTTTCCCAAAACTAATTGAAAATTTTATGAGAGATATTGATATCGATGCGATAATTAATAAATAGGTGTAAAAAAAAAGTGCTTTCAATGCTTTTATTTACAAAAAATTTAAGCTAAATTGATATAATTGCTCAAAAAAATATAGCTTTATCTCTGATTAAAATGAATGAGACTCATCATATTTTATACCATCATCTATTACAAAGGCAAAATACATTTCCAATAATTAGAACAAGTCTGGTAAGTATTTGGCCATCTATATTTTTGCTGTTTTGTATAGTTATACTAGTTGTTTTAAGAGTTACCTCTTATCAAAAAGTATTAAAAATTATTCAATCAATATTTAACTTCAAAACAGCTAAAAGTATAGATGGAGAAGAGTATAAATTTTTTAAGTTTTCTTCGATTTTACTCAACGTTTTCTTCATATTTAATATTGCTTTTTTGTGCTACAAATTAAATAGTATTTACAAATTGATATTATTTGAGTGGTCAGGGGTTACACAACTTTTATTTTTTATTTTAT
>SYAL01000037.1 GCA_005787585.1 Bacteroidota bacterium | reverse complement strand
GATTTTTTTGACGATAATTTTAATTATCATGCAGGAAATTCAGAATTAAAAGAACAAATAAAAAACAATGTACCTGAGGAAAATATTCGTAAAAGTTGGCAAAACGATATTGAAACATTTAAAAAAATTAGAAAAAAGTATTTGTTGTATCTCGATTTTTAAAAGTTTGAAAACACAAAAAAGGACTTAATTACACTTAAATAATTAAAAATAATGAAATAAAAAATTGGCTTTTCTTGTTTAGAAACCTATTTTTGTAATTGATTTAAAAATATAATGGCTAATTTTGATTTGATTATGCCCAAAATGGGCGAAAGTGTTGCAGAAGCTACAATTATTAAATGGACTAAAAAGGAAGGCGATAGCATTGAATTAGATGAAACCGTTTTAGAAATTGCCACAGATAAAGTAGACAGCGAAATACCATCACCATTTGAAGGAGTTTTAATTAAATGTTTATTTAAAGAAGGAGACGTTGTTCAAGTAGGCTCTAAAATAGGGGTTATTAGCAGCGATGAAAAAACAATCCTCAACAATATAGCTCAATCTACTGATATTGATAATTCAAAAAAAATAGTTGTAACCCCCGAGGTAAATATAACCCATTCTATAATTAAAGAAAAACCACAAATCAATTATAAACATTCTGATAAATTTTATTCTCCATTAGTAAAAAGTATAGCTAAAGAAGAAGGTATATCAATAACCGAATTAGATGCAATAAGTGGTTCTGGTCAAGATGGTAGAGTAACAAAAGCCGATATTTTAAATTATTTACCCAATCGAAATAAACCATCTTCCATTACAACAAAATCTGAAAACAATACTACCTCATCATTTAATTCAAGCCAAAATAACTTTACTATAAATCGCCCTGCTGTTTCTGTTGGAGCAGAAGATGAAGTAATAGAAATGGACCGGATGCGAAAAATCATTGCCGAAAATATGGTGATGAGTAAACATGTGGCGCCTCATGTTACTTCATATGTAGAGGCTGATGTAACAAACCTGGTTCTTTGGAGAGATAAAGCAAAAAAGGAATTCGAAAAACGGGATGGAGAGAAATTAACATTTACCCCGATTTTTATAGAAGCTGTAGCAAAAGCTATTAAAGATTTCCCTATGATAAATGTTTCCGTTGATAATAGTGGAACTAAAATTATTATTCGTAAAAATATAAATATTGGGATGGCTACTGCATTGCCAAGCGGTAATCTGATTGTTCCAGTAATTAAAAATGCAGATCAAAAAAATTTACTAGGGATAACAAAATCAGTTAATGATTTAGCCCATCGTGCTAGAACAAATAAGCTAGTACCTGATGAAATTCAAGGAGGTACATTTACACTTACAAATGTTGGAAGTTTTGGTAATTTAATGGGAACTCCGATAATTTTACAACCACAAGTTGCCATTTTAGCTGTAGGAAGTATTAAAAAGAAACCAGCAGTTATTGAAACTCCTCAGGGTGATACCATTGGTGTTCGGCAATTCATGTACCTTTCATTAAGTTACGATCACCGAGTTGTAGATGGCTCTCTTGGAGGCAGCTTCTTAAGACGAATTGCTGATTACCTAGAAAATTGGGATTTAAATAGATTGATTTAAGATTTATTTGTTCATTAGATATTCTAATTCTACAACAGTAAGATTATTTTCTAAAATCAAAGCTAAATAGTTCCTCTCTATTTCAAACGATTTAGATATAATTGAGAGGTATTCGATATAATTGATTTCTTTTTTATTAAATGCTTCTAATGATTGAAAAGACATTTCTTTTGCATTTTTAAGTATATTTTTTGAATAATAATCAATATTTTTTCTTGTCATTATGTATTTATTAACTAAAACGCTATAATTACCTTGCATATCTTTTAAATTTTTTTGGTACTCTTCAGCGGCTATATCTAATGATAAGTTTGCTGATTTTACTTTTGAATGATATGGTTTAAAAAATAAAGGGATGTTCAATCCAAATTGAAACCCTTGTAGGCGATTTGCTCTGGTTAAAAAATAGTCTGATCCATAAATATTAGCAGGGCCATAAATACTTTGATTAAAATAACTAAACATAAAATCAGGAAACCATTTTTGAATCTCAACATTTTTCTTTTGAATACTAAAATTTATTTGTTCTTTTAAATAAAGAAGAAATGGATGACTTGAAGAAATAAATAAATTTGTATCAATTGAAAGCATTCTAGAATCGTCAGATAAAATATAAATATCTGGTAATTCTTTTACCCGCATCATTGTTTTTAATTTAATTTTATAACTATTGATCTGCATTTGTGCATTGGATATTAAACTTTTTATTAAATAAGATTCAGAAATAGTTGTTGATTTTTCTAAAATACTTTTTTTAGATAATTCAATCCTAGAATCTTCAAATTTTAAAAACAAATCATAAATACTATCTTCTTTTTGAAATAAAATTATTTGCTGAAGAGAATGTTGTAAATTGTAATACAATTCTTTAATTTGAAGCGCTAAATCTACTTTTACTGAATTAGCTCTATATTCAGCCCCTGTAATATATGATTTTGCCAATTTTGATTGGGCCATTAATAAAGTAGGAAAAGGAATTATTTGAGAAATGGTAAGATTATTATCTAAATTATAGATACTATTAAATTGCCCTTGAGTATAAATAAATGTTGTTTTTGGAATTTCGTGACAAGCTTTTTTTGACTCTTTATAATATTTAGATTCAATATTAGCTATCTTTAATTGCTCATTATTATTGAATGCTATATTTATACATTGATCTAAGGTTAATTTATTTTGCCCAATTACAATGAAATTATACAAACAAAAAAATAACAAAATATAAATTATTTTTTTTTTCACAACTGTTAAATAATTTATTTTCTTATAATAAGGTTTGATTATAAAACATAAATTAAATCAATAATTACTCTAATAGTTTAAAAGCAATAGCACTTAAATAACCAATAAGAGTACTTAAACCAACAACTCTGGATCCACCTAAATGAATAGCTTCGGGTATCATGGTTTGAGCTATCATGGTTAACATTGCACCAGCAGCTAAACCTTCAATACCAATTTCAATTACGTGAGGAATAGAAGATCCAATATAATAACCTATTAATGCTCCAATTGCAACAATCAAGACTAAAGACATCCACATAAATAATATCTTAGCAGTACTCATTCCTGATTTTTTCATGCCCATACTTGCTGACAAAGCTTCAGGAAAATTTGAAAGAAATAAACCTGCAATTAAAGTATAAGGAAGGACTTCAGTAAAAGAAGGATCTGTTCCGGATACTAATTTAGCAGCTAATAATGCTAAAAAACCAGCTCCAATAACAAAACTTTCTGGAATTCCATCGATAAGTAAACCTAACCATATAGCCATCGGTGCTCCTCCATGAGTTTGTGCACCTTGTTTTTGGGCAAGATCAATTTGTTTTTCATCTATAACACCTATTTCCTTTTTGTTAATGATGATATGAGATATTGTAGAACCCACTTTTCTTAAAAAACCACCTTTACTATTAATTAATTCATCGAGCGTATAAAATAAAAAACCACCTGCAATACAACCTATAATTAGTGATGCCATTGTTTTTATGGCATGCATTTGATCATGCTCCATACTCATAGCACTGGCTACTGGTACCCCATTGGAGTATCCAATTATTTCTTCTACAGTTGGAGCAATTAATTCTACACTCAATGCAGCTAGTAATGCACCAGCACCAAAAGCAGTAAAAATAGCTGTAATTTTTGCATTTGGTTTGAAAACTAAACCAGCAATAGCTCCTAATGGAAGAGAAATTGTTACAATAGCCCCAATAAGAAAGGCCCATAAAGCATATTTTGCTTTTGGATTTAAAAATTCTTGAACAATGTCAGTATCCTCTAAAGAAAGATATGCTATAAAAATAGAGGCTATTACAAAGATAGTAGCTAAAAGTAGTTTTTTCATACTGTTTTTTTTTAAAAGTAACGATTCTTATTTTAATCACAAAATAAGATTCATAAAAAATTAAGGATAATATTAAAATATATTAACGTAGTATTTTTCTAACAAAAGCCACAGTAAAATAACTCATTAAAAAAACACCAGAAAAGCCCTCAAAAACTGCTATAGGTTTTAATATTCCCCAAGCAAAATAATCTCCATAACCAATGGTAAAAAAAGTAATTCCACTATAATATAAACTGTTACCAAAAGATTCAAATAAATTTATGCTGTGATCATTTAATGCTATTGTTTCTGAACCTCCAGCAACAACATGTCCAATATCATTAAACCATTCACTAAAAACAAAATAAATTACACTAAAACTAAAAAAGGTAACAACCATATTTGCCAAAACACGTGTTGAATTGGTTGCATAACGTCCAACAAAATCAAAAATATATTTTTGAAAATAGTAAATTGGATATTTTATTAAAATTCTTTGTAACTTATTTTCTGATTCTTTATTTAAATTAGCCTTAGCTTCACATCGCTTAAATTCTACATAAGAATTATCTTCATCTTCGTATTGACCATTATTTCTAAAATTTTCTTTTAAAATTCTAAATTGTTCCGCCTTTTGAAATAAAGAAGTGTTTTTTTGATTATATATTAGGTCGTATACGTGATTAGCTCTCCAATCAATAAAAATTCGCCCCAAAATTCTCATACCTACTAAATTCATCTCTTTTATTTTAACTTTTTCTGTTTCAGGTATAATATCTAAAATATCTCGAACTATAGTATTGCTTAAATCGAGCAAGTCGCATTTACTAAAACGTAAATCCATAAAACAATTTAAAGGACAACTTTTAAAAGAGATTTCAAATACCTTCGAGTGATTAAAACTAACTGTTCCACTTCCAAAATCTACTAAATCAAATTGTACTTCACCATCAGCAAAATCTGCTTGTTCAAAAGATTTATGACCTTGACCAAATTTAGCACTTCTAAATGTTACCTTACCATCACCAAAATCAACACCATCAAATGATACATCTCCATCGTTAAAATCAACTCTTCTAAAATCTATTTTACCTCCACCAAAATCTGCGTTTTTAAAATCTATCTTCCCTTTACCAAAACTGGCGCGTTCAAACAAAACTTCACCTGACGAAAAACGAGCAAATTTAAAATCCACATTGCCATCACCAAAATATGTCGATTTAAAATCTACATCACCTTTACCAAAATCAACATCTACAAAACTTAAATTTCCTGTTCCAAAATTGGTATTATTAAAACTAATATTTCCGTCGCCAAATTTTACAGATTGGAAAGTTGTACCTCCACTTCCGAATTTTGCTTTTTTAAAATTTACATCGCCATTACCAAAATTAGTGCTTAAAAAATTATTAAATCCATTACCAAAAATAGCAGATTCAAAAACTATTTTTTCTCCTTCAAATTCTGTGTAACTAAAATCGTTAGATATTTCGCAATCAAAAAAAGCTTTTTTAGCCGAAAAATTTTTTAATTTAATTATCACATGATCATCTAAGCCCCTATCTACCCTATATTCATTAATCGAAAAATCTTTTATATACGAATTATTTAAAGTAATATCTTGTTCTTTTTCTATTAAATCATAAATTTCCTCTTTGGTAACTAAAGAATATTTAATAACATTAACGCGCTTATTATTTTCATCATAAAAGCTTATCACTGCTGTTTTATCTTGTTTAAGCATTGGCTTATCCTCAATATCAACTGTATACCGCAACAAATGATTTTCGTGTAAGGGACTTTGCAACATAATTTTTTTTATTAAATTAATTGAATCCTCAACCTAAGATTCAAAAGTAAAAGCTATAATAATTAAAGACAGTCTAAAATCGTATTTTTTGAATTTTTCTATTTTTACTGCTTCTACGATATGGACTTCCTTTAATTACCATAGAATATGATATATTTAAAGATAAATAAGAATCTTTAGAATCAGGATTTCCTCTTGGAGAATTATTAGCATTATTTCCATTACCATCATCAATCCAACCGTAATTGTTCGAAAATCCATTGGGCTGGTCTAATCCCAACTCTGGATTTCGATTGCTAAGATTAGAAGCTAATGAGTTATTTAGATTAGCTGGATTTGCCCATGTTTTACTTGATACATCATCCAAGTAATCTGTATTAGTATATCTCCAATTTACTTCCAAGCCAATCCGTTTGGTCATGTGACCCCTTTTAATAATTGTAAAATAAAATCCAATACCCATGGGAATACACATGCCGATTTTTGAATAAGGACTTGACTGACCTGAAGTTTTTAATGGCTGAAGATCAACCCAATCATTATTATAAAAAGCTTTGGGATTATGATAAAAAATTCCTAAACCAGAAAAAAAATAACTAGCAAAATAAATTTTTTTCTGCGGATACATGGATAAAGGTAAATTTGAGTTATAAAAAAAATAATTTATAGTGGTTTCAACATCATAAATATCATTTCTAAAACTTAAATTTCTGTATTTCCTTCCTAAATTTGTTGAAAGCTTATCATCCCCTGAAATTCTTAGGTAATTAATTACTCCTTTAACTGAAAATTTTGGGTGAAATTTATATCTAACAAAAAGGGTTTGATTTAGTCTAGTTTTTAATAATTTCATATCTAAAAAATTTTTTCGGGCTGCGCCTTTTCCTCCTATATCCCCCAAATAATTAGAAAAACCCGAAGCTAGGCCATATTCTAAATTATAGTTTTTTTGAGCGTTCATGAATTTCAAAAAAAATAAAAAAATAAGAGAAAAAATTACTATTTTGTTTTTTAAGATTAACATATAATATATAAACTTAGTAAATATACGCTTTTTAAAAAATATGAACAAAAATATTTAATTATTTAATTTTTTACAATATTTAAATATTTATAAAATGTCTTTTGTAACTTTGGATATGATTAAAAAATATGCTATTGCTATTCATGGTGGAGCAGGAACAATATTGCGAGTAAATATGAATAATGAGATAGAACAAAAATACAAAACTGCTCTTAATGAATCCATCATGGCTGGCGAAAACATTTTAATAAATTCAGGATTAGCTATTGATGCTGTTGAAGCTTCTATTCGTTCATTAGAAAATAATCCATTATTTAACGCAGGAAAAGGATCTGTATTTTCTTACGAAGGTGAGCATGAAATGGATGCATCAATAATGAATGGAAAAGATTTAATGGCAGGTGCAGTTGCTGGAGTAAAGAATGTCAAAAATCCAATTACTTTAGCTAAATCTGTAATGCAATATTCAAATCATGTTTTTATAGCAGGACAAGGTGCAGAGGTTTTCGCAAAACAATTAAATATAGAAATGGCACCAAACGAGTATTTTTTTGAACAAATGCGTTATAATCAACTTATTCAAGCAAAATCTAACAATAGAGTAGATTTAGACCATGTAGATAACAAATTTGAAAATAGCGAAAAAAAATTTGGCACAGTTGGTGCGGTTGCTCTTGATATTTTTGGAAATTTAGCAGCAGGTACGAGTACTGGCGGCATGACTAATAAAAAACATGGAAGGATAGGAGATACTCCAATAATAGGTGCAGGAACCTATGCAAATAATCAAACATGTGCAGTTTCTTGCACAGGTCATGGAGAATTTTTTATTCGTTCTGTTGTAGCTTATGATATTTCTTGTTTGATTGAATACAAAGGTTTTTCTTTAAAAGAGGCGTGTAATTTGGTTGTAAAAGATAAACTTATTAAAATTGGTGGTGAAGGAGGACTTATTGCTCTTGATGCCAAAGGAAATATTGAACTATCTTTTAACTCAGAAGGAATGTACCGCGCATCAAAAATAGCGAATGAGAATGTGTATATTGGTATTTACAAGGATTAAACTTACGATTTATTTATCAAATCTATTTTCACGGAGTGTAATGATAATTTTTTTTTCTTTAAATCAAAGACATCACCCAGCGACATCACGTGAACAGTTAAGTTTTCAATCGAAACAGGCTCTCCTATTTCCACATCTGTAATGTTTGTGTGTCGCATATTGGTTCCATCAACTAATATTACCAAGCCAGAACCAATCGCTTCCATTGTTTGCCCATTTATAATTAATAATCCAGTATCTTCTCCTAAACCAATACCAAGATTTACAGGGTTACTAGCGCAGGCATATAATAATCTGCCAATACGACCACGTTGAACAAAATGAGTATCAATAATAACATTATTTATAAACCCTAAACCACCGGTTATTTTAACTTCGCCTTTTAAAAGCGCTTCAGAGCTATTACCTTGATAAATCATATTATTTGAACTTGCTGCAGCACCTGCTGATGTTCCCGAAATTATAAAAGGCTCATTTTCATATTTATCTATCAAAAGTTGGTGAAAAGTTGTTCCACCAATAATTGAGCTTAGTCTTAATTGATCTCCACCAGTAAACATAACAACATCTGCATTTTTTAATCTTAAAATGTTTTCTTCTGAATTAGCCTCTTCTCTGGTTCTAATATCTAATATAAATACTTCATGCATTTCTAATTGGTTAAAAGCACTTATATAACTTTGGCCAACTTCTTGTGGTATACTACTAGCCGTTGTAATAATTTCTATTCGCGATAAAATCCCTTTTGACGATTCAATACTAATTCTTTTTAAAATCCCTTTTTCAAAAAACTTTAGATTATTTGGTAAATCTTCGGGTCTATTAGAAAAACTTCCTTTATCTACCGAACCACCAATGATTATTAATTTACCTTTAGGACTATTCATAAAATTAAATTTACTTTAAACAAAACTAAACTAATTATTATATAAAAAATTATAAAAACAAGATCATTTGCTACCTTATTTTAAACATGCTATTGTTTAGGTTAAAAACAAGTAGTACTTTCAAAAAAAAACGAATAACAGCCAATTATATTATTGGCTAATTCAAAACGATTCTTAGCATTTATGAAAATTATTGAAATAAAAACTCTACGTGGTCCTAATTATTGGTCTAATTATCGAAAAAAGTTAATTGTCATGAAATTAGATATTGGTGAATTTGAATCAAAACCAACAAATGAAATTGATGGTTTTTTAGAACGATTAAAAACAATGTTTCCAACCATGATAAGTCATCGTTGTTCGAAAGATTTTGAAGGAGGTTTTTTTGAAAGAGTGAATGAAGGGACTTGGATGGGACACGTGATAGAACATATTGCCCTTGAAATACAAACTTTAGCAGGAATGGAAGTTGGCTTTGGGAGAACTCGTGGCAGCGGAATTAAAGGAATTTATCATGTTGTTTTTTCATATATGGAGGAAAATGTTGGAGTTTATGCCGCTAAAGTATCTGTTGCAATAGCTGATGCATTGGTGAATTCAAAAGAATATAATTTAGCACTCGATTTAAAAACAATGCGTAAAATGCGAGAGCAAGATCGCTTTGGACCAAGCACAGGTTCGATAGTTGATGAAGCTGTAGCAAGAAATATTCCATTTATTAGATTAAATAAAGATTCTCTTGTTCAATTAGGTTATGGCAAAAATCAAGTAAGATTTAGAGCCACTATGACCGACAGAACTAGTTCAATAGCTGTTGATTTGGCAAGTAATAAAGAAGAAACTAAACGGATGTTACAACAAGCTGCAATTCCTGTTGCAAATGGAATGTGTATTATTAATGAAGATGAAATTAAAGAAGTAGTTGAAAAAGTTAATTTTCCACTAGTATTTAAACCATTGGATGGGAATCATGGAAAAGGTGCGTCAGTAAATATAAAAACTTTAGAAGAAGCTTTTGCAGCTTTTTATCATGCTAAAAAGTATTCTAGAAAAGTTATTGTTGAAAAATTTATTACCGGTCATGACTATAGAGTATTGGTAATTAATAACCGTTTTATTGCCGCTGCATTAAGAGAACCAGCTCATGTTATTGGTAATGGAAAATCAACGATTCAAGAACTAATAAATACTGAAAATGAAGACCCTCGGAGAGGTTATGGTCATGAAAATGTTTTAACTGAAATCATAATTGATAAAGAAACTCAAGATCAACTAACCAAATATAATTACACTATTAATACTGTATTAAAAAAAGATGAAAAGTGTTATTTAAAAGGAACCGCAAATTTAAGTACTGGTGGAACATCAACAGATGTTACCGATACAATGCATCCAAATAATATATTTACTTGCGAACGCATATCCCGTATAATTGGTTTAGATATTTGTGGAATTGATATTATGGCTAATAATTTGAGCGAACCCCTAGAATTAAATGGCGGCGTTGTTTTAGAGGTAAACGCTGCGCCTGGATTTAGGATGCATTTAGCCCCAGCTAATGGTTTGCCTCGGAATGTAGCGGCTTCGGTTTTAGATATGCTTTATCCTCCAGGAAAAAGCTGTCGAATTCCAATTATTGCCATAACAGGCACCAATGGTAAAACAACTACTACCCGTTTAATTGCTCATATTGTAAAAAATAATGGATATAGAGTTGGATTTTCTACATCTGACGGAATCTATGTTCAGAATTCTATGCTTACAAAAGGAGATACTACAGGCCCTTTGAGTGCTGAATTTATTTTAAAAGATCCAACTGTAGAATTTGCCGTATTAGAAACTGCTCGAGGAGGAATTTTAAGATCTGGCCTTGGTTTTGGAAGATGTGATATTGCTGTTGTTACAAATATACAGGAAGATCATTTAGGACTTTCGGACATTAATACTTTGAAAGATATGGCAAACGTAAAAGCGGTTGTTGTAAAAAGTGTAAAGCGTGATGGTTACGCAATTTTAAATGCAGATAATGAATATTGTTTAGAAATTGCTAAAACAACTATTTGTAATATTGCTTTTTTTAGTTTGAATGAAAATAATCCTGTAATTCGAGATCATTGTAAAAAAGGTGGAATTGCTGCCATTTATGAAAATGGATATATTACTATAAAAAAAGGCGAATGGAAATTTAGAGTTGATAAAGTAACTAATATACCTTTAACTTTTGGAGGTAGAGTTTCTTTTATGATTTCGAATGTGTTGGCAGCTAGCTTAGCTACGTATTCTTATGGTTTTACCATCGAAGATATAAAAACAAATTTAGGAACATTTATTCCATCTGCAGCCCAAACTCCAGGAAGGATGAATATATTTGATTTTAAAGAATATAAAGTGTTGATTGATTTTGCTCACAATGCTGATGGTTTTAAAGGTATTAAAGAGTTTTTATCTACCATTGACTCACCTTTTAAAATAGGAATTATTACCGGTACTGGCGACAGACGCGATGAAGATATTCGAGAAATGGGTAGAATTTCAGCTCAAATGTTTGATCACATTATTATCAGACAAGATAAGTTTTTGAGGGGCCGAAAAGCAGATGATATCGTAAAATTATTAGTTGAAGGAATAAATCAACAAAATCCCAACCAATCTTATGAATATATTCCTAAAGAAGTAGAAGCGTTAAAGCATGCATTGTCAATTGCTAAGCCTGGAACCTTTATTACTGCTCTGAGTGATGTAATTGATAATGCAATTGATTTGGTGCAATCTTATTTAGATAAAGAAAGAGAACTTTAATTTCTGTTTTTACACTTTTAAGTTATGAAGGATATTATTCTAAAAATCTTTTTCTTTTTAATATGTTCATTTATGGGTTTGATATTTATCTATAGTGGATACACCAAATTAAATCCCATCGAACCATTTGAATACACCTTTGTAGATTTAGGAATCGGCGGTTGGCGGTTAGCACCTTTTATTGCCCGATTCATTATTGGCTTAGAGTTTTTTATTGGCTTCTTATTAATTTCAAGTATATTTATTAAGCGTTTTACAGTTAAATTAACTGTAGTTTCTTTAATCATTTTTTGTGTTTACCTTATTTTTATTTTGAATAGTAATGGCAACAACGGCAATTGCGGTTGCTTTGGTAACGCAATAGTCATGACTCCATTACAAGCACTAATCAAAAACATAGTGATGTTAGTTTTTTGTTATTTTATTTATAAATACTATAATGGTTTAAGTTATCAAAAAATAGGAAAATGGATTTTTGGTGTATTTTTTATTACTGCATTTGCTATGCCTCATATTTTAAATTATGTTGATTTTAATTACTCGGAAGCATATCTTACTAAAAAAGAGAATCAATTTAAGTTGGAATTAGATAGCGTTTATTCAAATGCTATAATTCGTAAGCCCCCAAAAAGCTTAGTTTTTGGTAAACATGTTATTGCGTTTATGAGCATGAGTTGCCCCCACTGTCGAATTGCCGCTAAAAAACTAAGATTAATAAAAAAACAAAATTCCAGTATTTCTATTTACTTGATTTTAAATGGCGATTATAAAAAAATAAAGCCTTTTTTTGAGGACACTAAAGCAAACAATATTGATTATTGTATTTTAAATGGGAAAAATTTTGTTTATTTGGCAGGATTAACAATGCCTGCAATATATCTGATAAATAATTCTATTGTTGAAAATAGGGTTGATTATATTCAACTTGATCAATTTGAAATTGAAAAATGGTTGGAAAATCAGTAATTTTTTTGATTGTAAAAATTGATGTAGAGCTAAGCACTTGATATAATTATACTAAACTGTATTGTAAATTGTCCTTAGATATTGTAAATAAGAAAAATTATACTCTAAAAATCAAAAACCCTTGTAAGCAAATGATTTACAAGGGTTTTTTAAATTATTTTGGTAGCCCGTACGGGAATCGAACCCGTGTTTCATCCGTGAAAGGGACGTGTCCTAACCCCTAGACGAACGGGCCAAATAATTAAATTTGGATTGCAAAATTAAGGATTTTTTTTAAAAAGAACAAAATTATTTGGATTAATCGTTGGTTTTAATTATTGAAAAAATAACTATTTACCCATTAACGATCAATATAATTTAAGCTAAAAAAAAGAATATAAAATGCGGCCCATTAAAAAGTAAATGGTAATTCCGATGATATCGTTGAGAGTTGTAACAAATGGCCCAGTGGCTAATGCCGGATTTATTTTAAAACGATTTAATGTTAGCGGAACAAAAGTACCTAAAAATGATGCGCAAAGAATCACTGTCATAAGAGCTGCACTAACAGTTGCTGCTAACTTCCAATCTTCAATTAAAAAAGCATAACTCAATATTAAAGCCGAACAAATTAAACCGTTTATTAATCCAACACCCAATTCTTTTAATAATTTAGAACCAATATTATCGCCTATTAATGTATTATTTGCTAAACCTTGCACAATAATAGCACTGGTTTGAACTCCAACATTGCCGCCCATAGCTCCAATTAATGGAATAAAATATGCCATTTCGGGATGTATTTTAATTTGTTCTTCGTAAGAGCCAATAATTCGAGAACCAATAATACCTCCGCATAGCCCAACTAACAACCAAGGTATACGTGCACGTGATAATCTCCACATTTTATCATTTGAATCAACATCATCAGAGATACCACTCATTCGTTGAATATTTTCATCAGAGTTCTCTCTTATCAAATCCATCACGTCGTCAATAGTAATTCTTCCAACCAGTCTGCCCAAATGATCGACAACTGGTAAAACAACTAAATCAAATTTTTGCATAAAATCTGCCACATCTTCAGTTGAGGTATTTGTTTTAACAAACTGAATATCGGGCTCATAAATTTCTTCAATTTTTGCAAGAGGATGAGAAATAATTAATTTTTTTAAAGATAACATCCCGATCAAACGTTCGCTATTATCTAAAACATAAACAGCATACATTACATCTACATTATCAGTTTGTTTTCTAATTTCTTCAATGCAAGCATTCACTGTTTCGTGAGCATATACGCTTACCAATTCTTTTGCCATTAAAGACCCCGCAGTACCTTCTTCAAAATTAATAAGTTCAGCTATGTCGCTTGCCTGATCAATGTCTTCGATGTGAGATAAAACTTCTTCTTGAATTTTTTTTGGTAATTCTGAGATCACATCGGCAGCATCATCACTGTCCATGTTATCAATTTGTTCAGCAATTTCTTTCGAACTAAAAGTGGCTAAAAGCTCTTCACGTTTATCATCATCTAATTCTAATAATACTATAGGCGCAACATCGTCGTCTAATATTTCGTATAGGTAAGCTGCTTGATCTAAGTTAAGTTGATTGATGATAATGGCAATATCTTGTGGATATAAGTCATGCAATTGTTTATTCAGAAAAGCAGTATTCTTTTCATCAATAGCAAGTATTAAGCTATCCAAAATATTGGTTGTTAATTCGAACTGCATTTGATTTAAAGGCACAAAAATAAAGAATTAAATTTATTAATTACCTCTTATAATTCTTTAATGGCCCTTTTAATACGAAACTTAATCGCTGGTGTGATGGGGTAATTTTGAATATGTTCTAAATGCAATCGCAATTCATTTTTTAGGTCGGGATATTTTTTGCAAATCTTTGTAGCAACAGTAATAGAATATGCCTTGCTGGCAATAGGATCAGCTTCTCTGGTTAATATAGAAAAACAGCATGCTACAACATAACCTTCATATTTTTCTGGAATTTCAATTTCTTCTAAGATCCTTAAAATATTTCGCGGCACAGAGGGATGATTATCTGTTTGCTGTAATTTAATTATTAATTTATCGAGATAGGGTTTAATTAATTTGGGATGTGCAATCGCAACATAACTTAAAGGCCAGGCTGCTCTTTGAATAAGTTTGGCTTGGCCATTCAAAAACAAATCCATTAAAATTTTAAACTTAGTTTTATCTTCACCAATATAATCAACAACAGCCATTGTTAATGTTTTGCTATGCTCTTCGCTTAATCGTTGAACTATATCCATAGCTTAATCGAATTTCGCCAAATTAAAACAAAAACTCCTAAAACAGCAATAGCACAAGCAAAAACAGCATGAATGGTTATTTTTTCTTTGTAATAAAAATAATTAATGGGTAGCACAACAACAGGAAGTAATGCAAAAATAGTTTGAGCTGTGGCTACTGGAATAGATTGAATTGCTAATAGAGATAATGATACGCCTAATACTGGACCAAATAAGGTCCCCACAATAAGAAATAATAATCCTTTATTTTGATTTTTAAAAATAGGTTTGGCATCAGATACAAGGCGACCACTGATAATAGATAATATAAATGCAGCTAAAAATGCAAATAATAATCTAATCCAAACGGCATGAAGTGTTTTTAAATTTGTTTGATAGGCATCCATCCCCAACTTAGATAAAACAAGACCTGTACCTTGACAAACTGCACCAAGTAGTCCATACAAAATACCTTTTGGATTTCGAAAAAAACCTGCTTTTTCTGAAGTGCTAATATCTTTTTTAGAAAGTGTTAACCAAATAATACCAGTCATGGTGACAATAATTCCAAAAATACCAACTTCGTTTGTAGTTTGATTTAAAAAAAAATAAGCAGCAATCAAAGCTGCACCTGGTGCAATTGTGGTATACAAACTTCCTAATTTTGGACCTAACAATTTAAAAGAACTAAAACTAAAATAATCACCGATAGTAAAACCAATGATACCTGATAAGCCCAAAAATAAATAGTGATTCGATTTTGGGATTAAAAATAATTCAAAAAATGAAATAGGATAAATGCAAATTATTAATGCAGAAATAATTAGCCATGCTAAAAGTAAACGATATTGATTTAATGTTTGGGTTCCTAATCGCTTAGAGGCTTCTGTAAAAGGAAAAATTCCAATACTCCAACAAATGGTAGTTAATATTGCAATAAATTCTCCGAACATAAATTAAGAATTGTTATTGCGTTCGCCAAAGATAGTGCTTCCAATTCGAACCATATTACTTCCGCATTCAACAGCCAATTGATAATCGTTACTCATACCGAAACTTAAAGTATGATATTGCAATTTAATAGAAGCCATTGACTCTTGAAAATTTTTAAGAGATGAAAATTCTTTTTTTATTTGCTCACTATTATTTGTGTTACTAGCCATACCCATAAATCCGACAACACTGATATTTTTGAGATTTTGGTATGATTTAGAAAGCAAAAGTTCTTTACATTCATCAAAAGACAATCCAAATTTTGACTCTTCCTGCGCGATATATATTTGAAGTAAACAATTAATAATTCGATTATTTTTTTTAGCCTGTTTATTTATTTCTTCGAGTAGCTTTAAACTATCTACCCCATGAATAAGTTTAACAAAAGGTGCAATAAATTTTACTTTATTTGATTGCAAATGCCCTATAAAATGCCAGCGTATATCTTTTGGGAGTTTATCGTATTTATCTACTAACTCTTGAACATAATTTTCTCCAAAATCAATTTGCCCAGTTAAGTAAGCTTGATTAATTAATTCAATAGGTTTAGTTTTTGATACGGCTACCAATGTTACATTTGAAGGTATCTCAGATTTTATTTTTATAATATTATTGGAGATTGACATTTAAAATTTAATATAAAAATATTTTTGATATTGCTTATTTTCAGTTGATTTATTTAATTAAAATTACAATCTAATATCAGTAAAACTTTGCTTTTTATGGATAATTTTACTTTAGTGGCCAGTAAAATTTTAAAATTAAATTTATTTAAATAAAAAACCTCGGAATAAATCTTCCGAGGTTTTAAAATCTATTATCTTAATTTAAATCTAATAAAAAACCTATTTATTTGTTTACAATCACCTTTTGATTAATAGAACTATTATTTCCTTTACCAACTATGAAATAAATTCCATTAGCAACATTTGATATGTTTACTTGATGATTATTAGTTTCATTTAAAGTTATTACTTTTATAACTTGCCCTAATTGATTGATTAAATCTAAACTAATAGTTTCTATAGACTTTATTGTAAATTCTCCATTATTTGGATTAGGAAAAACAGATAAATTATTTTGAGTTAATCCATTTTTATCAATTGATGTACAAAAATTTACCGTTAATAATACTGAAGCAGTGTTGCTATTACAATTATTAGAAAATCCATTAACAGTATAATAAGAGGTAACTGTTGGCGAAACTGTGATTGATGGCGTTGTTGCACCATTACTCCATAAATATGTTGAAGCACCGCTCACGCTAATTGAAGTGGATTCTCCTCTGCAAAACGAAGATTTACTAGAAACTGCAGTAATAACAGGACTAGGATTAACAGTTACAGCAACAGTGCCTGATATTGAACAATAATTAGATGTAATGGCATTTACTGTATAAACAGCTGAAGAAGTTGGAGAAACAACAGGGCTTTGAAAAGGTAAAATAGTATTATTTCCTGTCCAAGTATAATTCATAGCTCCGCTTGCAGATAAAGTAGCAGAAGATCCACTACAAATTGAAGATCCAGGAGATAAAGAAATACTTGTAGGATAAACATAAACAATTGCAGTAGCTGTATTAGTACAACCTGTTAAGGTGTTTGTACCTGTTACTGTATAAACAGAAGTTGAAGCTGGAGATGGAAATGCCACCCCATTTAAAACAGCACTTGACCAGGTGTATGTATTTGCTCCTCCTCCACTTAAAGTTACAGGTGTTGACGGACAAACAGAATAATTAATATTTGCTGCTGCTGTTACATTTGGTATGTTAACGCTTATTGTTATAGAATTATAAGCTACGCAATTAGCCGTGCTAGTTCCGGTAACAGTATACACAGTAGTAACTGATGGACTAACAGAAATAGTATTTGACGTACTACCACCACTCCAAGTAATACCACTAACGGCATTTGTACTTAAAGTTGCAGCACTGCCAACACAAATTGGATTAGCAGAAGTAGAGATAGAAATATCACATAATCTTGAAATATACACATAACCAGCTCCTGTATTTAATCCTAAATCAGCCATGTTGGTCATTCCTGGTGCTTGAAAGCTACCTCCGCCTCCACCTGCACCAGTTCCGTATAGATTTTGAGTAGAGCCTCCACCTCCAGAGTATCCGCCACCACCACCGCCGCCGCCAGTATTTCCGTGAGTACCAGCACCGCCACCAAAGCCTCCGTTCGTATTATTACAAGTTGATCCACCCAATGCACCATTTCCGAAAGAAAATCCACCAGTACCTGAACAGAAAGATGCATTTGTGCCATTTGAATTAAAACCAGCTCCACCGCCACCCCAACCAGAGTTAGATCCGCTTCCACCTGAGCCTCCTACTCCACCTGGACCAGTTCCATCAGAAGCAGCTTGTCCATTATTTCCATAATTTCCATCAGAATTTGGGACTGCTGCTGTCAAGGCAACATGATATCCAGCACCACCACCAGCAATAATAATTGGATTGTTCCCACTTACAACATAAGATCCACCTCCGCCGCCAGAAGAACCGTTACCAATTTCTCCTCTTTGTCCAACAACAATTCTTAATACTTGTCCAGCTGTTAAAAAGATTTCACCTTGTAAAACTCTACCCCTGCATCCAAAAGATGAAATATTTCCACCACCAGATGCTCCAGCAGCAACAAATAGATAAGGACCAGAAACCGGTACTGTAAACTCTTGAATACCTTGAGTAACAATATTAACTAATCCATTTAAATTGGTTGCAGCATAAGCAGTATTGATTTGGCCTTGATTTGGACCTAAACGGCCTAAAACACCAGCAGTCGAAAATGAATAAGTTACTTGCTGAGCATAGGATAAAATCGAAAATAAAACGATTGTTAAAAATAAGCAATACTTAGCTGTATTAATTTTAAAAACATTAATGTTTCTTTTAAAATGGTAGTTTTTTTTCATAATTGATAAAATTAAATTATTATAGAATTCTCTAAATTAATTCTTTTTTTTTAAAAAACAAAAAAATAACAATTATTTATTCTTGTTTAATAAAAATAATTTAAAAAAAGTTTTCAATTTTCAGTATTTAAAGATTAATCATTTTAATATCAGTTAATTAGACTATTTCATAATTCGATTATTTGTATCGTTGACAGTTTTTTGGAGTAAATTATTTATAAAATAGCCATTTAGCAATCTCTTTCCAGGTTGTTTTTTTTCCATACATTAAAATTCCTGTACGATAAATTTTTGCGGCTAGCCAAGTTGTAACAAAAAAAGAAGCAAAAAGAGAAGCTAGAGAAAAAATTAATTCCCATAAAGGCACACCATTTGTTATTCTAGACATCATAACAATTGGAGAAGTAAAAGGTATTACAGAAGCCCAAAAAACCAAAGAAGAATCGGGGTCTAAAATGGTTTTCATTGAAATTAGATATCCAATCATTAATGGTAAAGTAACAGGTGTAATAAATTGTTGAGAATCAGATTCAGAATCTACTGCACTACCAATAGCAGCCATAATTGAACTGTAGAACAAATATCCGCCTAAAAAATAAAGAATAAAACAAATAAATACTTCAAAAAAATTAATTTTATTTATTTTTTCTAACAATTCAAAAACTTCTAATTTATCATCAAATTTTTCGAGCTGACTAAAATTAGCATTACTTCCCTGAAGTTTAACTAATTCTTGCTGTTGTTTAAATGCTTTTAACTGACCTGAAATATCTTTTAAAAAAATAGTTGAAAGAACTGTTGTTAGACTAAAAGTAATTATTCCCATAATCACAAACTGAATTAAACCAAGAATGGCAACCCCTAAAATTTTACCTAACATCAATTGAAAAGGCTTTACCGAAGAAATAATAACCTCAACAATTCGATTTGTTTTTTCTTCCATCACGCTTCTAAATACCATCATTCCATACATTAAAATGAATGTGAACATTAAAGCACCAGTTAAAAACCCAAAGGTTTCAAAACTACTTTGCTCCTCAGGCTTACCTTTATCATTTACTTTTTCAAGAATCAATTTTACAACTTGTTTAGAATTAGAAATTATATTTGGATCGATATTATTAGATTTTAATTTATTTTCGTAAATAATTTTCTCCATTTGATCTTTGATAAAAGTTTGAAAAGCAAAGCCGGGAGTTTTACGAAAATATAATTTAGTTGCACCAGCGCCTCCTTGAATGATATTTGGAGAAATCCATAACAAACAAGAATATCCTTTATCAGTAAATTGTTCAACTGCATCCTCTAGTTTTAAATTAGAGTATGATAAAGAGATATAATCATTGCCTTTTAATTTATCTTTAAATAATTTTGAATCATCAATTACCATTACCAGTTGGTTGGTATTATCTGATTGAGACAATTGAATAATAAACGCTAAAAAACCGGTAATTAATAAAGGTGCCAAAACAGTCATTATTAAAAATGTTTTGTTTCTTAGCTTTGATTTTATTTCTCTACCAATAATTAATCTAATTTTTTTCATTTAATATATAATATTATTTAGTCTCATTATTTTGTAATACTTTGCTCTCATTTCCTTGGTTAACTTTCAAAATAAAAATATCATTCATACTAGGAATTATTTCGTTTAAGGATATTATTTGATGATTTGATAAAACAGATTCTAATAGTTGATTTGAAGTATAATTATTTAATAACTTGATAGTTAAAGTATGAATATCTTCTTCGGTTTGTTTAATTAATATCTCAGCGCCTGTCCACAAAGCATTTGTAAAACCAATAATGCTACCTTTAAAAGATACTTTGAAAGTATTAGATCGAAAGGTATTACGAATATTTTTTACGGTACCATCTAATATTTTTTGTGATTTATTAATTAAGGCAATAGAGTCGCACAATTCTTCTACACTACCCATGTTATGGGTTGAAAAAATAACAGTAGCTCCATTTTTTTTTAGATCTAAAATTTCATCTTTTATTAATTGAGTATTAATAGGGTCGAAACCGCTAAAAGGTTCGTCTAAAATAATTAACTCAGGGTTATGTATGATGGTAACAATAAATTGGACTTTTTGCTGCATACCTTTACTTAATTCCTCAATTTTCTTTTTCCACCAATCTTGCATTTCAAATTTTTCGAACCAATAAAGCATTCTTTTTCTTGCTTCAGCTTTACTTAAACCTTTTAATTGAGCAAGGTATAAAACCTGATCGACTACTGACATCTTTTTATATAATCCTCGCTCTTCAGGTAAATAACCTATTTGCTCAATATGTTTGGTGCCTAATTTTTCTCCTTTATACAAAACCTCTCCAATATCGGGGCCAGTTATTTGATTGATAATACGAATTAGAGATGTTTTACCTGCACCGTTAGGGCCAAGTAAACCGAATATAGATTTTTCTGGTACATTTATTGAAACATCGTTTAAAGCCACATAACGGCTATAATTTTTTGAAACTTTATTTATTTGAAGAATATCGGCCATAAGAATAAATTTAACCTATAATTAATTGTAATAAATTATTTATCAATATCAGTAACTCCTCCACTTACAATAAATTTCATGAACTCAGATGGATCCATGTTAATGAGTTTAATATGTTCCTTGGGAACAATGATTAGTTTACCAGAAAGTGAATATGAAAGGGGTAAATAGACAGCAATTTTGTCTATTTCTCCAATATCTTTTAAATCTTCTTGAGTTATAAATCCCATTTCTTGAATATTTGATAAAGGATTAGTTAAAACTAAAACTGGCTTATCAAATCTCTTTTTATTACCAACAAAAGCGTTAGTAAAATCTTTAATTGGAGAATAAATATGCCTTACAAAAGGTACATGTTCTAATTTGTCTTCTAAGTAATTAAATACACGTATAAAAATAAAAGAAGAAGCTAAAATCCCTAAAAGTATTATAAAAGCAAGTGTACCTGAAAAACCTAATAAAGTATTTAAGAAAGGATTATTACTAAATCCCAAAAAAGAGAATAGGCCAGCAAAAAAATTAAATAATTTTAATAGTATTACAAATGTAATAATTAAAGGTATAAATAATATAAGGCCTTGTAAAAAATATCCTAAAAACTTTTTCATGTAATGTTTGATATTATAATTTAACAGTAAAATTAATTGATTTAAGTTATTTTAATTATTTTTTTTTTAAAATTTCGAACAAAATAGAATTGATAATAAAGTTTAAACATTAAGTCAAATAAAATAATACTATATTTTCTAAATTTTAATATAAAATAAATTTATTTATTAAATAAACAGATAATTGGTTTTAAAAAATAGTTGGAATAATTATTTATTACAATTTAAAAATTAATAATTATTGATTTATACTAACATAAAAAAAAATTATTCATTAAATTTGATAATTAATTTGATTTTTATGAAAATAAAAAAAATCATCTATTTATTTCCAATACTACTTTTATTTAATTGTAGTCTTCAGAAAAGAAAATATCAACCGGGCTATTTTTTTAGTTGGAATAAAGGTTTAAATAAAACTGATTTATCTGTATCTAAAAATGAAAAGCAAAAAGAATTTAATGTTTATAAAAATGAGAATAAAATTAACAATATAAATTTTGAAAAAGATATAACAACTTTTGCAGATAATAAAATAAATATAATTATAAATAAAACTGTTAAAAATAGTCTTGCATTTCCAGATTCTTGTGACGAGATTATTTACAAAGATGGTACTGAAATTAAAGCTAAAGTAATTGAAATTAATACCAGTGAAATACGTTATAAAAAATGTAACTTTTTAGAGGGTCCAACTTTTGTTGATAAACAAAACAAGATATTTATGATAAAATACTCAAATGGCACCAGCGAAATGTTTAAAACAGAAAAAACTGTTGAATATTATAATGGCAAAATTGTTCAGGATAGCCAAAAAATTAACGATATTGATAAAAAAACAAATCCATCAGCCATACTTTCGCTTATTTATGGGATTTTAGGTGTGTATCCATTAATAATTATTGGTGGAATATTGGCCATAATATTTGGAAACAAAGCGATAAAAGAAATAAAAGAAAAATCTAATTTATACAAGGGAGAACGAATGGCTAAAGAAGGTAAAAAAATAGGAATAGCAACAGTAACTTTTTACTTATTATTAGTATTAATATTTTTTATATCTTATATGTTTTATATTTAAATTAATAAATTAAGTAAATTTATTTTCAAAATATTTCATCACTTCTACCAGTACATTTACACTTTCTATTGGCAAAGCATTATATAAAGAGGCCCTGTATCCTCCAACATCTCGATGACCTTTAATACCACTTATATTTGCATCTTTCCATAGCTTATCAAATTCAACTTCTAATTCAGGTTTATTTAACAAAAAACAAACATTCATTTGGCTGCGATCATCTGTAGAAGTAGTCCCATGAAATAATGAATTTCTGTCGATTTCATTATATAATACGTTTGATTTTTGTTGATTTATTTTTTCAATCCATGAAATACCTCCATTTTGTTTTAACCATTTTAAAGTTAATAGAGTTACATAAATTGGAAAAACAGGAGGTGTATTATACATAGAACCGCCTTTAATATGAACTTGATAATCCAACATGGATAACATTTTACGTCCTGTTTTCCCTAATGCCTCTTTTTTTACCATAACCATTGTACACCCAGCTGGTCCCATATTTTTTTGAGCACCAGCATAAATAAGAGTAAAATCATTTGCATTAATACTTCTACTAAAAATGTCTGAACTCATATCGCAGACTAGAGGAATCGGAGATTTAGGGAATTTTTTTATTTGTGTTCCAAAAATTGTATTATTACTAGTGATGTGTAAGTAGTCGGCATCGCTGGGAATAGAATAATCCTTTGGTATGTAATTAAAATTTTTATCCTCTGAGCTAGCAATAACATTAGTATTGCCAATAATTTTTGCCTCTTTAATAGCTTTGGTTGACCAAACGCCGGTATTTAAATATGCAGCAGTTCCGTTTTCGCTTAATAAATTATATGGCACCATAGCAAATTGTAAACTGGCGCCACCTCCTAAATAAATTACTTCATAATCTTCTCCAACCTCAAAAAGATCTTTAATTATCGATCGGGCTTCATCCATTACATTTTCGTAATTTTTACTACGATGCGAAATTTCTAATAAAGATAAATTTAAGTTCTCGAAATTTACACATGCATTCGAAGCTTGTTTTAAAACATCGGCCGGTAATATTCCGGGGCCTGCGCTAAAATTATGAACTTTAAACATAGTATATAAAATTTAAATACAAATTTAACAAAATGTTTTTAAAAATTAGAGATTAATCATGGAAGAATTACCAATCTTTAAGTGGTTTGATTTCGTTTGCCTTAGCCATTAAAAAAAATAATTGATTATTGATTTTATGAATTGTTTTTATATCCTTAAAAAGGATTTGGCCTAAATTATTAATAATTTGGAATAAACCCTCGCTGTTTGTATTTACATAATAATGTTTTGAAATTTTTTTAATAAGACTTGAAGAAGAAAAAACAGTTTTTCCGAAAATATTTATCATCAAATAGTCTTCTTTTGTTTTTACCAATGCAATGCTATCTATAAAATCAGCTGCTTGATCATATTTTAACGGTATACTAATTTTAAATTTAGTATCTAAGTATCCGTATTGATTTTTTTTCTTTACTCGAATCATTTCATTTGATGGAAAAGAAACTTCATTGTACATACCAAAATTTATTAGAAAAAAACCATTTTCATTTACCAAAGCTTGTTCGTCTTTTTTCAAAAATTTAAATAATTTGCCATTAGTGTAAAAATCACTTGATTTGTCTTTTAAAAAATTAAAATCAACTGTAGATAAAAAACATGAATCTGAACTAAAAAAACCATAATTATTATCTTTTAAAATTATATTTACCGAGTAGTTTGTTTGAATAATTTGGTCAAACAATGGCTCTAATATTATTTTGCCGAATGAATTAATAATTCCAAATTTATTATTAAGTTTAAAAATAGCCATTTTATCATTATTAAAATCTGAAATCCATTGAAATGAGGCTTTAAATAAAAATCCATGTTTAGAAATAAATCCATAATTTCCATTTTCAATAAAATAAGCCATATCGTTTTTAAAATTACCTAATTTTTCGAACTTTGGCTCTATCATTTGCTCGCCATAATAGTCTAATACACCATATTTTTCATCAATTTTAAAAACATAAACATCGTTACATAATTCGTTAATTTCATCGTAATATTTTGAAACTACTTGTCCATGTCGATTTATAAAATACCATTTTGAATTATTTTTTACGGGTGCAATACCCTGAATAAATAGGTATGCTTCTTCAAAATATTTATCGAATACGTTTATATTATCTTTATTAATAAAATAAACAGAATCATTTTTAGAAACTACAGATAAACCATCTCTAAATTCTGATGCAGATTCAAATTTTGCAGGAATGACATTTGCTCCATTTTCATTTACGAAACCAAAATAATCCCCATCAAATACGGGAAATAAGTTTTTACTATTTAATTCTATTTCTTTTAAAATTGTACTTTTAAATGGGAAATTGGGATGATTAATTAAAAATGAATTTAGTGTGGAATCATTGAACGATTTAACTGATAAAAAAAATAATAATTTCCATGCCTCAAAAAATTGAGGTGCATTTGGATAATTTACAATAAAAAAATTTAACCCTATTAAATTATTTTCATTTTTATAAATTTCAAATATTTTCTGATAAGCTTTGTTAATCATTGTATTTTTTGGATACTTTTTTAAAAACTCGATATATTCTTTTTCGGTTTTATTAAGAGTTACTTCATCAAATAATTGTCTATCTCTTAATAAATAAGCATCATTATAAAAACTACTTTGAGGATGTAATAATAAAAAATCTGATGTTGTATCACTTTTATTTATATTTAAAATACTATTAAATTCCAATTCATCTCTCAAAAATATAACTCTTTTTTGTAGGTTTTTATCAGCTAAATAATATGTTTTTAAAAAAATATTATAATCATTTATTGTACTTAAACTCTTAGTTATTTGAAATTGTTTGAAGTTAATTGAATCGATTAAATCAGAAATTGTAATATCACTTATTTCAAAATTTGAATACCTTTTTTTAATAGGTTGATTTTTAAATGCCTGATAGCTTATATAAGCATATTTTGCAGCGCTGTCTAAATTATAAAAAGGATTATTATTTTTGTAAAACACAAGTGATAAACCATAAGTTGAATATGGATTTAAAGTTGATTGATTAATTTTATAAAAAAGTTGTTTTGCTTCAAAATAATTAAAAATACGAAGTGCCTCAAATCCTTTCTCGATTTTAGATGCCTTTATTTTGGGAGATATTGATAAAAGTAAAAAATAAAAAAAATAATTTTTAAACATGTTCAAAATTAAATTTTAATTAAACATAAATATTAATAATAATTAATTATTAATAAATCCATTATATTTGCAAAATGTTTACTACTGGCAGAATAATTTTTGTGTCTATTTTTTTAGTAACTTTTGTAATTGCTATGGTTTGGAGTTACAAAAAAGAAAAAAGTATTTCACAAATACATTTTAAAAAAAGTTATAAAATTTTAATTGCATTAATATTATTTTTAGTTATTCAATTTATTATTGTTAAAATTAGAAAATTTTTATAATACTTTTTCAATTTTTAAAATAACCTTTAATTCGTTTAAAATCATCGCAGTTGCACCCCATATTTTATGTTTTTTAAATTTAAAATAAGGGGCTTCTATTTTATTACCTGGACCATTATTTAAAATTCCATTCATAACAATATTATCATCTAATAGCTCTGTTAAAGTCAGTTTTATTATTGATTTAACTTCTTTTGTATCAATATTAAACTTTGGATTTACTTCATTACAGACCGCTATGTAAGGATGTACCATGTATCCACTAATAGGAATAAAAACATTTGTTAACCTACCTAAAACTAAAATAGTTTCAATTTTCCCTATTTCTTCATTACATTCACGTAAGGCTGTAATTTGTGTAGATCCATCGGAAGATTCATACTTCCCTCCAGGTAAGGAAATTTGAGCACTGTGATGACCATTATATTTAAATCGTTGAGTAAGGGGAATAAACCATTCATTATTTTTATCCTTACAAAGTAAAATCATAACGGCACTTTTAATAAAATTTTGAGGCTGTAAAGATTGAATATCCAATCTTTGTCTTAACAAAGGAGCCATTTCATAATGAGTTTGAATACCTGGTAATGGTTTTAACAATGCAGATTTAAGTTTATTTATCAATTCTTTCAAAATAAAAGGCTTAAAATAAGTAAATTTGTGGCATTATTATGAATGAAATCAAATTAAACACCATTGAAGATGCCTTGGAGGATATTCGAGCTGGTAAAGTTATTATAGTTGTAGACAATGAGGATCGTGAAAATGAAGGAGATTTTATTACTGCAGCAAGAAATGCAACGCCAGAAGTTATTAACTTTATGGCCACACATGGGCGCGGTTTAATTTGCGCCCCTCTTACAGAAGAAAAGGCTCAAGAATTAAAACTAGATATGATGGTGCCTTCAAACACATCGCTTCACGAAACGCCATTTACCGTATCAATAGATTTACTTGGATTTGGCTGTACAACAGGAATATCTGCCTCAGACAGATCCAAAACAATTAAAGCATTAATTGATCAAAATATAATAGCAAGTGATTTTGGTAGACCTGGTCACATATTTCCTTTAAAATCAAAACCAGGTGGTGTTCTGCGCCGTACTGGCCATACCGAAGCAACGGTTGATATTTCGATATTAGCAGGGTTTGAACCTTGCGGAGTTTTGGTTGAAATTTTAAATGAAGACGGAACAATGGCCAGATTGCCTGAATTAATGAAAATTGCGGCTAAATTTAATTTAAAAATTATTAGTATTGAAGATTTAATTTCATATCGACTTACTAAAGAAAGTATTGTTAATCGTCAGGTAGAAGTTGAAATGCCAACCGAATGGGGAACTTTTAATTTAATAGATTATAAAGTTGAAACCAATGGTCAAGAACATTTAGCATTAGTTAAAGGGAATTGGGATAAAGATGAGGCTGTATTAGTGAGAATGCATTCGTCTTGTTTAACTGGTGATGTTTTTGGTAGTTGTCGATGTGATTGCGGCGACCAACTTCACAAATCTATGGAAATGATTGAAAAAGAAGGTAAAGGGGTAATTGTTTATTTAAATCAAGAAGGTCGTGGTATTGGGCTTTTAAACAAATTAAAAGCTTATAAATTACAAGAAAGTGGATATGATACTGTTGAGGCTAATATAGAATTAGGATTTAAACCCGATGAAAGAGATTATGGTGTTGGCGCACAAATTTTAAGAGATTTAGGTGTTCGAAAAATAAAATTAATGACAAATAATCCAAAAAAGAGAGCTGGTTTAATTGGTTATGGTTTAGAAATTATCGAGAACGTATCTATTACCACCATCCCTAATCAATTTAATAAAAAATACATTCAAACTAAGATTGATAAAATGGGCCATTCTATTTAAAAAAATTAAATACCCAACATATTAATAGCTTCTTGTTTATTTTCAGAAACCTTAAATAAAGTATTTAATTTTGTAATTAAAATTAATTCATTTATTTTTTTATTCATATTGTATAAAACGGCTTCACCACCACCAACTCTGGCTTTAGTTAATAATTGAATTAGAGTGTTTAAACCACTACTATTCATATAAATTAATTCTTTAAGATCAATAGCCCACTTACAGCAACTATTTTTAACTAATTCGTCTACACGTTCAATTAAAGTTTCTGCCTGACTTTTGTCCATTAAATTACCGTGTAAAGTAATTATAACAAAATCTTTTTCTTTTATAATTTTGAATTCAAAATTCATATTTTATTTTTTTTATGTTGACAAATCCCTTTATCTGCTAAAGTTCGACATTTAGCGAAAAAATTTAGCGAATGGCTGAGCACATCAAAATTTAAGATGCTTTCGGTACTTCTTTGAATTTGAATTATGCGGGGGTCACAAAACTCAAACACCTTTTCACAATCACTACATATTAAATGATCGTGTTGTTTGTATTTATAAGACTTCTCAAATTGTGCGATATTTTTTCCAAACTGATGTCTAATTACTAAACCTGCATCAATAAAAATTTCAATATTATTATATAAAGTGGCTCTGCTCACTCTATATTTTTTATTTTTCATAATTAAGTATAAATGTTCAATATCAAAATGCCCATCCGATGAATAAATTTCGTTTAAAATAGCAAATCTTTCAGCGGTTTTTCGGTGTTTTTTCTGCTTTAAATAATTTATTAAAATTTTATTTACAGCCTGTTTTGTATCTTCACTCATATTTCAGTTTCTA
Source organism: Bacteroidota bacterium (assembly GCA_005787585.1). Lineage (GTDB taxonomy): Bacteria > Bacteroidota > Bacteroidia > B-17B0 > Aurantibacillaceae > Aurantibacillus. The sequence goes on along the minus strand of SYAL01000037.1, from coordinate 46,413 downwards.
AATTAAACATTTTATAAATTTATCACAAATAATAGTGGGCGATTTACTTTTAAATAATTTTATTACATTTACCAAGCATGCAATACGGCATTTGTTTATTAAGCATAGTTTCTTGTCGAAAAGACCCTAATAGCAGCAGTGAAATGGTAAGTCAATTATTATTTGGCGAACATTATACTATTATTGAGAGTAAAGAAAATTGGTATAAAATTAAAATTGAATTCGATAGTTACGAATGCTGGATTAATGATAAACAACACTATTCTCTCAGCGAAAAATCATTTCATCTAATTCAACAAAATAAAAATAGATTTGCGACTGAATTAATTCAAGTGATCACAAATTTAAAAACAAATACGTCTTTTCCTATTTGTATAGGTGCGACTTTACCTTTTTTAAAAGAAAAAACATTATCGATAGACGATTATAATTTTCAATTTGAAGGGCAATTTATTTTTTCTAAAAATAAAAAATCATCCCAAGAAATTATTTCTACAGCTTATCTTTTTATTAATGCACCCTATTTATGGGGTGGTAAAAGTCCGTTTGGAATTGACTGCAGTGGGTTTATTCAAATTACTTATAAATTAAATGGCATTAATTTACCTCGAGATGCATATCAACAGGTTGAAATAGGAGAATCGCTAAATTTTGTGGAAGAAGCAGTAGCTGGAGATTTAGCTTTTTTTGATAACGAAGAAGGAAAAATAATTCATGTAGGGATATTACTAAGCAATGAACAAATTATTCATGCAAGTGGCAGGGTAAGAATTGATAAATTTGATCATTACGGCATTTTTGATAGCGATATTAAAAAATACACACATACACTTAGAGTAATAAAAAGAGTTCTATAATCGTTTAAAACAAGCTATTAAAGTCCTTCATGAGCTTTCCTAATAAATCCTTATCAGATAAAATTGGTTTTTTGATTGGCCAATTAATTGCCAAATCAGAATCGTTCCAAAAAATACAATCTTCTGATGCTTTGTTGTATAAGTTAGTGCACTTATAAGAAAAAACAGTAAAATCTTGAAGGGTAGCAAAGCCATGAGCAAATCCTTCAGGAATATACATCATCCATTTATTTTCTTCATTTAATTCTAAACCAAACCACTGGCCATAAGTAGGTGACTTTTTTCTTATGTCCACAGCAACATCAAAAACAGAACCTGATATTACTCTTACTAACTTACCTTGAGCGTTTGGATTATTTTGAAAATGAAGGCCTCTTATAACACCTGCATGGGATAAAGATTGATTATCTTGAACGAAGTTTAAATCTAAACCAGCCTGTTTAAATAGGTGATAATTATAACTTTCAAAAAAATATCCTCTTTCATCTTCTAAAACCTTAGGCTTTATAACGAGTAACCCTTTTAAATTTGTTTCAATTATTTCCATCATTTATTTAAAATAAAGATATTATTTTCTGAATAATTGAAAGAAAATAAGACTAGTAGTTATTAATGTAATAATTGGTGTTATTTCTTTATTAACCACATTTAAAACTCTAAATCTTGGCTCAACGTAAATAATATCGTTTGCCTGTATCTTGCTGTTTGCAATTGTTAAGCCATTAATAGTTGATAAATCCATTAAATATACAGATGGCTTTTTATTAATGCCTGGATTATTTCTAATTAACTTTATTTTATAGGCCTTTCCATCTTCTAAAATTCCTCCAGCAGTTGCAATTGCTTCCATAATGCTAGTGTTATTATTATTTAACAAATTAACTTTAGCCTGACCGCCATTTCCTGGAAAAATAATAACTCGTTTATTAGTCACTTTTGCTGTTACATAGGGATCTTGATATAATTTTGAATACTTTTCTTCCAAAAAAGACTCTAACTCTCTTAAAGTTAAACCAAAAACATTTACTCGACCAATACTGGGCATTTTAATCTCTCCATTTGATTCTACTGTTAAATCAATACTTCCACCAAAATTATTACGAGAAGAATTATTAGTTAAATCTATCAATTTAAAACCGTTATTAGATAGTATTCTAAATTGTATTAAATCATTTGGAGAAACTTTATAGTCACTAGAACTCACTGAATCGGATAATTTATCATAAACAAAATTATCTGGAGTTTTTAGCATCAAATTAGATTTAAAAACTTTGCAAGAAGAAAGTAAAAAAAAAGAAATTAAAAATAAAAATAATTGGCGCATAATAATTAACAAATATATTAAATTAATATATCATTCTAAACCCTTTGAAAAAAATCATTATGATGGATATTCAGTTCGAACATGAAAGATATTCATTAAACGTTTTTTAAAAATTTTTTTTATTGTGGTAATATCTTTAAAAGTGATATCTGAATTAATAAACTGGTTCTTAACAATTTTATATTCTATAATTGAATCAACTAATTTGCTAATAGTTTTAGCATCATGAGATTTTAGGCTTCTAGAAGCAGCCTCTACGGCATCTGCTATCATTAAAACAGCCGTTTCTTTACTAAATGGTATTGGGCCAGGGTATTTAAATTTATATACTTCAGAATTTAAATCTTGGCCATTTTTTTTAGAAATATCTAAAAAATATTCAACAGAAGTAGTACCATGATGAGTTCTAATAAAGTCGACTATTTGTTCTGGTAAACGGTATTTTTTTGCCAGCTCAATCCCAATAATCACATGGTTAATTATAATTTGAGCACTTTCAACAGGATCGATTTCCTGATGAGGGCTAAAACCATTGGCTTGATTTTCTGAATAAAAATTTGGATTTTGGAGTTTACCAATATCGTGATACATAGCGCCTGTTCTTACTAAAAGTGAATTCCCTCCAATATAATAAATGGCCTCTTCAGCCAAATTAGCAACCTGTAAACTGTGTTGAAATGTGCCAGGTACATCTTTAGATAACATTCTTAATAATGGTTGGTTGAGGTCACATAATTCTAATAATTTAAAATCTGAAATAAATCCAAATAACTTTTCGGTAAAATAAATTAAAGGGTATGCCAATAAAACAAGCATAGAACTAATTGCAAATGGAACGTATGAGGTGATTTTAGTCACAGTTTGCTGCGTTCCAAAACCTAATTGATAAGATACGAAAATAAGGACATAAAATACAAAAACTAAAGCAGATGAGTTTAATAGTTGTTGTCTTTTTCTCATATCTGCTATCGAAAATAATGTTCCTATTCCTGTTATTAATTGTAATAAAAAAAATTCAAGTTTATCGGCTACAAAAAAACTACAAAGTAAAACAATCATTAAATGAGTAAATAAGGCTGTTCGAGAGTCGAAAAAAATACGAACAACAATGGGCGCTAATGCAAAGGGTATAGCATAAATCATTAATCCGTATTTATTAAAAATATATGTTACAAAAAAAGAACATACCATTAATAAATATAAAAAAGCTACTTGTTTGTTTTGACCAAATATTGATTTTCTAAAAAAAGCAAGAAAAAAAAGAAGAACTATAGAAAGAATAAACATTAAACTCCATTTAAAAGTAAATTTAAAAATGGAGACTTCATTAATTTGATTCATAAATGAAAAATATTCATTAATCAAAAGTCGTTTGCTGTTAGTTAGCAATTCTCCTTTTTTTACTATTACTTGGCTTTGTTTAATAATATACTTATAAATAGAAATTTGTTCTATTTTCGATTTTAAATACAATTCACCCTGAGATGGATTTAAATAGTGTGTAATGGCAATAAAACTCAAGTAATCCTGATTTGATTTATTTGAAAATAGATTTTTATTTAAAAAATCTGCTGCGCTTTTAATTGTAAAAAAATCTTTATAATTAGATGACTCTGAATATTCAGAATTATTAATAAATATTGATTTATTAATAATAGAATCATCAATACTTTCAATTACTCCTCTTCTGTAAATACTATCTAATAAAGGCTTAAGTTTTTGATATTTATTTAAATTCGATTTTTTTAATAATTCAAATACTGTTAATTTTTGTTCTTTTTCTGTTGTATTTATTTCAAAAAAAAGAGATGATTCTTTTTGCAATTGTTTTCTTTCTTGTTTTAATTCTTCAACCGATTTTTGAATTAATATATCTTGCTCTGCAATTAAATCTTCATGAACCCAAAATAACGTAAAAAAATCAACCCGATGACCCTTAATTTCTTTATTTGGTAACATTAATGCAAATAAAAAAGAACAAAATAAAACAATAAATAATTTAAAAATTAAATTATGTTTAGCTCTTATAAATGACATCAATTTCATATTACAAAGGAAGTTGTTTAAACTAATTTAATCTATAGACTTTAAGAGTATTTTAAACAATTGGTGTTAGTAATAAATAAATTATGGTTTAAAAATTCCAAACACAACTGGCACTTTATGTAATTCTAAGTTCTGAACTCTCCTCCATTCTTCAACCGATTTAGAAATTAATAATTGTTTTGAAGAAAAAATATTTTTACCAACAAACACTTGAGTTTTAGGGTTTAAAGCTGTTATAATTTCGTCAAAAAGTCTAACATTTCGATATGGTGTTTCTATAAAAAACTGAGCTTGTTCTTTTTTATATGCAAGCTCTTCGAGTTCTTTCAATCGCTTAGATTTTAATAGTTTATCTATAGGTAAATACCCTACAAATGCGAAATTTTGACCATTAAAACCACTCGCCATTATGCTTAACACGATAGAACTTGGACCAACCAAAGGAACAACTTCAATCAGATGCTCATGGGCTAACTTAATCAAATCAGCTCCTGGATCGGCTATGCCCGGACAGCCAGCATCACTCATTAAACCAACATCATACCCATTTTTTAAATCATTCAATAATAAATCTAAATCGTTTTTTTTTGAATGTTCATTTAGAATCATTAACTCAGCTTCTTCAATTTTTGGGAAATTAAATAGTTTTAAAAATTTTCGAGCCGTTTTTGCATCTTCAACAATAAACTTTTTTAAAATTTTAATAATTTCGATGTTATATAGAGGAATAGTTTGATTAACATTACCATCAGAAATTGGAACAGGTAATAAAAATAATTTGCCAAATTGCATCATGATGTAATATTAATTATTTTTATTTGTTGTTACTTTGTATTATAAATATTTTAATAACATGCTAGGCTTAAAACTTGAAACTGACCCTCATTGGGTTAATATTGTAGAAAAAAATATCGAAGAAATCCTAACAGATCATGCCTATTGTGAACAAAAAGCGGCTACTAATGCTATTTCAATCTTAATAAGCTATCCATATCATACAGAATTAGTTGATGAGTTATTAATTTTATCAAAAGAAGAGCTTAGCCATTTTGAAATGGTTCATCAAAAAATTAAAGCTCGTGGTTTTAAACTTGGCTTCGAAAGAAAAGACGAATACGTAAATGAACTTTATAAATTTATGAGAAAAGGTCATAAAAAAGAAATTGTTTTAATCGACAGGCTTTTATTTTCTGCAATGATAGAAGCAAGAAGTTGCGAAAGATTTAAAATTTTATCAGAAAATATTAAAGATCAAGATTTAAAAGAATTTTATCACGAACTAATGATTAGTGAAGCTAACCATTATACTACTTTTTTAAGATTTGCTCGCAAATATGGCAACGAGTATGAAAATGTAAACAGTCGTTGGGCAGAATGGATTGAATTCGAAGCGAAAATGGTAAAGAGTTATGGTAAAAAAGAAACAATACATGGTTAATTTTTGAAAAATTATAAAAACATATTAATTATTCAAACTGCTTTTATTGGTGATGCTATTTTAGCTTCGAGTTTGATTGAAAAACTTCATGCTTTTTTTCCAAATGCCTCTTTAAGCATTTTAGTAAGACTTGGCAACGAAAGTATATTTAACGAACACCCTTTTTTAAAAGAGGCACTTGTTTGGAATAAAAAACAAAATAAAATAAAACACTTTTTTAAATTAATTCATCAAGTCAGAAAAAATAAATATGATTGTGTTATTAATTGCCATAGATTTGCCAGCTCAGGATTATTAACAGCTTTTTCAAATGCTAAGCATACTTGTGGTTATAAAGAGAATCCGTTTTCGTTTTTATTTAATGTAAACATTAAACATAATATTAATTCTGGGTTTCATGAAACAGAAAGATACAATCAACTAATTAAAGATTTCACAAACGATGTTGTTTATAAACCTAAACTTTATCCCTCGCTTTCAGATAAAGAATTTATAAAACCATTTCTAAATAACTCATATATCTGTATCGCTCCAGCATCTGTGTGGTTTACCAAACAATTACCGATAAATAAATGGATTGAATTGTGTGACAAATTGGATTCGAACACCTTTATATATTTATTAGGAGCAGAAAATGATTCTATAATTTGCAATAAAATTAAAGATACATCGAAGAATAAAAAAATAGAAATTTTAGCGGGAAAATTAAGTTTGTTACAATCGTGTGAATTGATGAAATATGCTAAAATGAATTATGTAAATGATAGCGCGCCTTTACATTTAGCTTCATCTTCAAATTCACCAACTACGGCTTTCTTTATTTCAACTATACCGCAATTTGGATTTGGACCACTTGCTCAAAACTCGACTATTATTGAAGTTTTAAATCTAGAATGTAGGCCATGTGGTATTCATGGCCATAACATTTGCCCCAAAAAACACTTTAATTGTGGTAATCAAATTAAAGTACCTGAAATTACTTTTTAATTTATATTTCTTTTAAAAAATAATATCATAAGTTCGTTTAAAAAATATTTATTGAAAATATCAAAAAAAAAAGCTTCTTTCAATTTAATGAAAGAAGCTTAATTGAGATTACAATAAATTAGTTTTTTATAATTTTAACTACATTCATTGTGTTTTGAGATTTTGCTTTTAAATAGTAAACTCCATTTGAAAGAAAATTAATATTTAAATTTAGTTTCTCTTCTTCAGTAGATTTTAACAAAACAACTTTTCCTGTTACATCAATTAATTCGATCTTAAAAATTCCATCTTTTTTCAATTCTATAGTTAAATCTGATGAAGTTGGATTAGGATAAACTTTAAGATCATTACCGTTTGAAGATAAAGAATTAATTCCAACACATTCGTATACAATAACCGAAACAAATGCAGTTGAAGTACAACCATTAATTGTTCCAGTAAGTGTATACATTGTTGATGCAGTTGGAGATACATTTACCTGACCACCTTGAATATAATTATTATTTGAACTCCAAGAATAATTAGCGGCACCACTACCAACTAATGTAGACCCTTCTCCTTTACATATAGAAGAAGGAACGCTAACTGCAGTAACAACTGGTAAAGGTGTTACATTAATTAATTGAGAAGATATTGAGCTACATCCAAAATTATTTGTACCATAAACCGAATAAGTTGTATTTGCTGATGGGGAAACAGATAAGCCAGCTCCTACAGAACCGTTACTCCATAAGTAAGTGTTAGCTCCAACTGCTAATAAATTGGCTGAAGACCCAAGACAAAGTGACTGATTATTAGTTAGTATTGAAACTACAGGTAGAGGATTTACTACAATTAATTTAGCTGTTGTATTTAAACAGCCTGTTAATGTTGAGGTGGCTGTTACAACATAAGTTGTGTTTACTGTTGGATATGCAGTTATCAGATTACCGGTTGCTCCATTGTTCCATGAAAAAGAGTTTGCGTTACCTGAAACTGATAAAACTACGGGTTGACCAGCGCAAATTGTTGAAACTGGTGAACTAATTACTAATGAAGAAGGATTTGATTGACATGGTGCAATAACTTGAAAGTCATCCCATATTAAAAAAGGAGCACTACCGCTAGAATATGTTGCTGAAACGCCAAAGTAATACATGCCAGACGAACCTACTGTAAAAGTGCTACTTAATATTTTGTAAGCACCTGAAACTGCAACGCCATTAGTTGAACATACCGTTACCTGACCGGCAGCTGATTGAGCAGGACCAGCAGATATTGATAAGTTTCTCCAATTTAAACCAAAACCTGCAACATCTGTTTTAAACCATAAAGAAGTTGAATAGGTTACTCCAGAGCTTAATTGAACACCGTTTGAATAGAAAGTACCACTTGAAGAATTAAATACACCAAATTTATTTCCTGAACGCGCTGTTCTGTTTCCTGTTGTTCCGGCGGTAAAAGTTTGACAGGCACCACCAGTTCCGGTAGAAGACCAAGAGCAATTTGGTAACATGTTATTCATACCAATTGCTTCAAAACCTTCAAAATATGGAACTGAATTAGTTGTAGTAGAAGCAATATTTACAGATGCTGTTCTGGCTACTGTACTTTGATTACTGTTTGTACATGTAATAATTGCAGAATAAAATGTAGGAACAAATAAAGGTGTGGTAGTATATGAACTTAAAGTTGCATTACTGATAGCTGTCCAAGGTCCAATTGAAGAAACTTGAGAAGATTGCCATTGATAAGTAATACCATTTACTGTATAGCTACTTGCCAAATTAGCAATGATACTAGTACCCGGACAAATTTGATAAGAAGGTGTAATAACAGAATTAGAATCCGGAGACCCAGTGCAAGGTGTAACAGGTATAATTAATCCATCAGCTCTATAAGCCATGGTTCCGCTTGGGTGATTACTGCATGGGCAGCAACCACTTAAAGTTATACGATGTGGACCTGTGGCATTGCATGACCAGAAAATATTTGAACCAAGTCCGCAAAAATCATCATTAAATGCTTGCGCAACATTTAAACTATTTGTAATAGTAAGATATGGATCGCCTGAATATTGCCCTCCACCCTGACAATAAGTAAATGTATAATTTATTCCTGCTTGCGCCTGAAAGTCATAATACTGTGGAGGATTATTTCCGTGAACCTGAGTAGACCATGTTAAAACAGGAGTTATGGTGACATTTAAAGGAGAACCCGATAAACATCCCTGAGCTTGAATTTTTGAGTTAACAAGCATTAATAAGCAAATTATTTTTAATAAATTTAATTTACAGTTTAGATGAAGTAAAGTTTTTTTCATATTTAGTTTTTTTTGTTTGGGTAAGGTAAGAAATAAAAATTAAATTAGCAAAATTATTTATATTAAATTTTAGTTATTTTTTATTTTAGTATTTAATGAATTTAATAATCTTCGTAAAATCATCATATTTTACTTTCACATAATAAATACCATTGGGTAAAAAGCTAATGTTAACTGTTTGTGTTTTATCATTTACCAATTTATCTAAAACAACTCTACCTGTTAAATCGATTATCTCAAAATCAAATCGAGCATTATTTGCCAATTCTATCTTTAATTCAGAAGAGCTCGGATTAGGGTACACATAAACAAGATTATCTTTGTCAATTAAGGTATTTATTCCAACACAAGGTGATACAACCAAAGAAACAAAAGCAGATGATGTGCAGCCATTATTTGTTCCTGAAACAGAATAAGTGGTTGAAGAATTTGGAGATACGTTTACTTGGTCTCCCATTAAATAGCTTGAAGAAGAAACCCAAGTGTAAGTTAATGCACCGCTTCCTACTAAAGTAGCAACTTCTCCTCTACAGATAGATGATGGAACACTAGTAGCAACAATTACAGGAAGAGGAATAACACTAATAAATTGAGTTGCTGATGCGTTGCAACCATAGCTATTTGAACCATAAACAGAGTAAGTTGTACTTGAATTAGGAGAAACAACTATAATCTGACTTGTTGATCCATTACTCCATAAATAACTATTAGCACCGTTGGCTAACAAAGTTAAAGAAGAGCCAAAACAAACAGATTGATTAGCAGATAAAATAGAAATTATAGGTGAAGGATTAACAGAAATAAGTTTTGAGGCAGAATTAACACAGCCTGTTAAAGTTGAAGTTCCGGTTACTACAAATGTTGTATTTATAACAGGAGAAACATTTATTGAACTACCTGTAGCTCCATTATTCCAAGAGTATGAATTTGCAGCACCCGAAACACTTAAGAGTATCGACTGACCGGCACAAATTGTTGAAATCGGAGAGCTGATTGATAAGGAAGAAGGGTTTAATTGGCAGGGTGCTATTACTTCGAAATCATCCCAAACTAAGTAAGGTGCACCTGCCGCGGTAGAAGTTGCAGAAATACCAAAATAATATAATCCAGAGGAACCAACAGTAAATGTATTGGACAAAGATACATATGAAGGTGAAACAACAGGGCCAGTTGTTGAGGCAATAGTAAATTGTCCTACAGGAGACTGCGAAGTTCCTGTAGAAATAGATAAATTAGACCAATTTAAAAATGCTCCGGAAAAATCTGTTTTAAACCACAAAGATGTTGAGTAGGTTATACCCGTATTTAATTGAATACCATTTGTAAAAAACGAACCGCTTGAAGCATTAAAAGCTGCAAATTTATTTCCTGTTCGTGCATTTCTATTTGCATTAGCAGGTGAGGTATAAGTTTGACAAACAGTACCTGTGCTGGTTGATGACCAAGAACAATTTGGTAATTGATTATTAAAATTTAAATTTTCAAAGCTTTCAACAAAAGGTAAACTAGCTGTGGTAGTTCCGGCAATATTTAATTGGGCTGGAGAAGATATTGTGCTTTGATTACTATTTGAACAGGTAACGATGGCTTGATAAAATGAAGTTGCCGAAAAGTTTGGAACTGAGTATGAATTTAATGTTGCATTTGGAATCGAAACCCAAGGACCAACTGAAGATGTATTAGAAGATTGCCATTGATATGAAATTCCTCCAAACAAATATGGACTCGCAAGACTCAATAATTGAGATGCCCCAGGACAAATTTCATAAGTAGGAGTTACAACTGAATTTGGACCAGGAGCACCAGTACAAGGAGTTGCTGGGAATACATCTATTCCAAAATTAATTTGTTGAGTACCTACGCCAGTTACATTACCAACATTATAATCTGCCCACTGACGACCGTTGCCAGGCCCAGGAATACTAACTGCTTGATAAACAGAAGGACCACCAGAAGTTGAATTATGCTCGAGTTCAACTATCAAAGGTAATGCTGGGTTATAAGAAAAAGGGGTATTTAAAGTAAATTTTATCCAACCACCTGTAGTAGCATTTACAACTTGATTAACAGCCGAATAAACTGTAATCATGCCTGGTTCAATAGGGCCTCCTCCAAAACTAGTTAATCCAGTTCCTGAGCCAACTTTTAACTTAACATTTAAAATAGGATATGTCCAAGTTCCTGTACTTCCAGTTTGAAAGTAAACGTCGGTAATATTATTACCAACAGTAACTGCACCTAAAGAATTTGGGGGGATAAACCATTGAACTTTTCTAGAAAGACCAGTATTTCCTAATGGAAAAGTATTAGCACCAGACATGGTATTAGTGTTGAAAAAGGTGGGTACTTGAGCTAATCCATTTAGGTAAAGAAACACAAAAAAAATTAATAATAAGTTTGTTTTATTTTTCATAATTATGATTTAAATAATTTACTTTTTTAGAGATACGATTTTCTGTTCACTAATTTGTAAACAAATGTAAAATTAAAGAAATTTAAATATTAAACAAATTTATTCAATAAAACGACCTTGTTTAAGTGGATAAGCATTTTTAATTATAAAATCGCACTTAAAATATTCTTTTCCGTTTACAAAAAGAACTAATTTATAAAGACCTTCTTTATGTTTTCTAATTGAGAAATCTTTAAATATTTGTTTTTTAGAAATATGAATTTCTTGTTTTGATTTTAAATTAAACTCTTTTAACTTAAATATTTTATGTTTTTTTACGGTTTTTATTGAGGGGTAATATATGCTATAATCTACCACTAATTTTTGATGATTATTCTTTAAAGATAAAATATCAAATTCAAACCTTAAATAGTCTCCTAATTCTATTATTTTAGAATTCAACCTAAAATTAATTATTTTTATTTTTACCTCACTTTCAAAATTAAAAATTGCTAAGGTTTTTAAATCACCTTTTTTAATTAGGTTTCTGCAAGCATGTTTTGCTATCCAATAAGTATTTATGTTATTCCTATCCCAACTTTTTAAAAGATCTATAATGTAATCAGGATGTTGTTTAGAAATATCATTTAAATGATTAGCAACAGATTTTTTAACATACAAAGAAGTATCTGTTTTTAAAGTCTCTAAAATTAATTTGGTTTTTTTTGGATTTATTATTACCTCATCTAACTTGAAGGACCATGGCAATCTGGGGCGAGAACCTTCTGAAGATAAACGTCTAACATGATGATTCTCATTTGTTGCCCATTTTTGCATCACCAAAATAGTTTTATTAAAATCTTTTTTCAAAAACTCTCTAATTGCAAACTCGGAAGATCCAAATTGTGTAAAATATTTGAGTGCTTGCATAGATATTTTAAAATCTTGATGACCAAATAAACCAACATAATCTGGAAAAATTAAATTAGTATATCCAGGCTTAGATTTAGTAATTACAATCTTCATTAAATTGATTGCCTTTTGGTAATCATCAGGTAAATGGTTTTTAAGGGTCAATGTGGTTTGACGTAAACGCTGACTTAAGGACAAACTTTCTAAATTATAATTACATTCTTTCAAAAACGATTTAGAATCAAAGCCAAAATTTAGCTTAGTAAATTCATCAGCAATCGATTTGTAAAACAAACCATTAAACATATTTTTTAGGGGTTCCATAAAATAATCAAATATTATAATTACTCAGGCAGCACTCTTTTCGTATCAAATTAATAAGCGATTATAAAATATAATTAAAAAAAAATCATAAAAAAAGTTTGTTTCGAAATTGAAACAAACTTTTTTGGGTAAGTAATGGGGCTCGAACCCACGACCCTCGGTACCACAAACCGATGCTCTAACCAACTGAGCTATACCTACCATATGAGAAAGGTAAATTTAATGCTTTTTTTTTAATATTATTTAGTTTTTTTGTTATCTAATTAATGTAACATTTCCTTTTTTAAAAGTTTCTTTGCCACCAATGCATTTTACTTTTAGATACCATCCAAATACACCAACATCAGCTGGTTTATTTTTATAAGTTCCATCCCAACCTTTATTAATATCATTGCTTTCAAAAACCATTTCTCCCCAACGATTATAGATAGCAAAAGAAAATAAATCTACTTTTAAACCTCTAACTAAAAATATATCATTTTGTTGATCGCTGTTTGGTGTAAAAGTATTGGGTATAAAAAAATCAGAATTGAGACAATCATCATTATAAATATCTACATAAACTAAAACTTTCTCAAAACATGGCCCTTTAGCAATCATTGCAGTATAGGTAGTTGGCTGAATTGGATAAGCTAAAACATTATAACCAATAGCAGGAATCGTTGTATTGAGAGGATACCAAGTAATTGTTACGCCATTAGAGCCAATGTAACTGAGTGTAGTAGAATTTCCTTGAAGCACCAATGGAGGGTTAGCATTAACTTTGATTGGTAAAATTGATAACTCTTCAACATTAACTCTAGTTACCAAAGTATATTGACAAGGATATCCTGATATTGAATTTGATGTAGTAATAACTACCGAATAATCTGTGGTTACAAGTGGAGAAGCATTTGGATTATATAATAAAGGAAAATCTAGCGATTGATTTGGAAACCATTGATAGGAGATTCCACCAAAAGCCATTAATTGTGATTGAGCACCTATACAAATTGTGGCATGATTACTAACAGATAAATTTGGTGGAGTTTGCACTTGTATTATTTTATCGATTTTATCTTTACAACCAAAACTATTTGTTACCAATAAACTGACTGTATAGGTTCCTCCATAAGGATAATAATTATAGGGATTTTGAAGTGTGCTTGTTATAAGCGGCGTTAAAGTCCAGCGCCAAATTTCAACATCGTCATACGACAAATCAAAAAAAGATACAGAGCCTCCACAGGGATTTGCCGAAAAACTAAAATTACTGGTTGGTTTAGGATTTACTGTAATTTGAGTGGTTAATGATTTTATACAATTAAAACCAAAAGTATTATTTGAAATATTAACCGAATAAATAGTGCTAATACTCGGATTAGCAACTGGGTTAGGTATATTGTTTAAGTTTAATCCGGTTACAGGAACCCATGTATATGAATTACCTCCACTCGAATTAAGAGTATACGAAGTACCATTACAAATAGAAGCACTATTTATAACTGTTGGAGAAAAATTTAGAATAGATATTGTTTGTGTAACGAGACTGGAACATCCATTTAAACCTGTAGCCAATAAACTAATATTATAAGTTCCAGTTATAGGATAAGCATATGAGGGAGCAAAAAAATTATTAATGGGACTTCCGTTTCCGAAATTCCAACTAAATGGAATAGAACCAAAATTTCCACTTGAATTATTAGTTAATGAAACTGAATTAGAACAAGGTATATTAGAAAAGGAAAAACTGGCATTTGGGATAGGGTTAATTAAAACTTGAGTGGTAAGAGTTTTAATACAATTAAAACCAGATGAATTATTTAATATGTTAACAGTGTAAATAATATTTGTTGTTGGATTTGCTAATGGATTTGCTATTAAACTATTGTTTAATGTGGATGCAGGAGACCACGAATAGCTGTTGCCTCCATTGGCGGTTAAAGTGATTGATGCGCCTTGACAAATAGAAGTATTTGAAATAACAGAAGGAGTAAAATTAAAAACAGAAACGGTTATAGTTTTTACAACAGTGCAACTATATATATCTGTAGCCGTTAAAGAAATAGTATAAATACCATTACTAGGATAAGTATAAAAAGGAGTGCTTGTTGAATTCGTGGTAACCCCATTACCAAAATTCCATAAAAAAGGGTTTGGTCCGAAATTACCAGTTGAAATTTGACTCAAATTAACTGTATTACTGCACAAAGTTGTATTAAGATTTAACGTTGCGTTCGGGGGCGCAACCACTTGAATAACTATTTGAGAACTGTCTCTATAAAAACAAAACTGATTTTCAACTAGCAATAAAGTAACAGTATAATTTCCTGGAACAGAAAATGTTTTAACAGGATTTATAATTTGAGAAGTTGTATCATTTATTCCGCCGCCAAAATTCCATAAATATTTAACACCAGGAGAACCTATATTTGAGAGTGTAACTGTTTTTGGAGCACAACCAGCGGTTGAACTAATGGCAATTGTAGACTTAACTCTTGGTTCTAAATTAAATTTAAAGACACCATTATTACAATTATTACTTAGATTGACATTTGCACCATTATTTGGCCACGATCCGGGAGTTACAGGAAAATCATCATTACCTCCACAACCAGCACAAACAGATTGAAATAAAACCCCTTGTTCGTTTATACGAGAAGTTCCTCCATCAACATGTTCATCAGATAAACTTCCTCCAAAATACGAACCATATTTTAAGCCAGAAAAATTTGGATATAAAACCATCAAATAAAAATCATGATTATTTGGAGCTGATGTTTGAAAAGCACCTAGTGTAACAGGCATATTATTGAGGTTTGAACAATTGATAATACTTCCTCCCCAGCCAGATAAAATAATCGATCCACTACATTTATCAACACAAAAAGAAGATGGAGAAATATCTAAACTAGCTTGTGAACTTCCTATCACAGTTGAGAGATTTAAATTTGTTAACTGATTGTTAAATCGCATAATAAATTGACGAGAACCATTATTAGAATAAACTCCTGGGCTAACAGACATTGAACCGAGGGATTGTCCAAACACATAAATACGGCCAATTCGATCGCTTTGTACAAAATAACTTTGATCATAACTAGCGGTACCAATATAAGTCGCTTTTAAAATTTGATTACCTGCAGCATTTATTTTAGCCAAATATCCATCCGCTTTACCTCCACCAGGACTAGTTTGATAACAACCTGAAACTACTGGAAAATTACTACTGTAAGTTCCTCCAGTAACATAGGTTTGCAAAGTATCATCCACAATTAATGAATAACCTGCATCGTTACCACTACCTCCCAAATATGAACTCCAAACTAATGAAGATAGATTACTATTTAACTTAAAAACAACTGCATCTTGAACCCCACTTAAACTATTTTGAAAAGGGTTGAGAACAGGGAAATTATTTGACTTTGTAGAGCTGGTAACATAAACAAAACCATTTTTATCTAATTGAATTTCGCCGCGGTATTGATCGCCATAATTATATTGAAGCGAATCGGCTGGATATTCATTTACAAGACTAATACCATTTGGAGCAGAACAAGGGTATACCGTATGAAATTGAGGCGCAAAATTATTATAATTAACTCCATCATTTGCACTGCCCCCCATATATGTTGCACCAAGCAAAGAACTACCTGTACTATTAAGTTTAGCAACAAAAATATCAGTTCCATTATTAAATGTTGTACCATTAAATTGAAAACTTAAAAAACTTCCACCATTAAACGTATTATCATATGTAGAAAGTGGCATCGGAAAATTAGTTGAGCTTGTAGCGCCATATAAATATAAATTATTAGCGCTATCAGTAATTAAACTAGTTACAATTTCGGCTTGAGAACCACCTAAATAAGTTGAATAGATTAAGGAATTGCCTAAAGTATTATATTTAGTAATAACAAGATCTGTAATGCCAGCACTTACAGAGCCAGTAAAGGAAGTAGAAAAAACACCCAATGTAGTTGGGTATCCATTGTTAAAAATAGTTCCGCCTGAATATAAATTACCTGAAGCGTCATAAGTAGCTGTCATTCCAAAATTATCGGCAATAGAACCTGATTGTGCTGCAAAAATTAAAACAGGGTCTATTATCAAAGAATATTCATGATTGTAATCTTGAGGAAACTCGAAACTTAACACTTTATCTTTAAATTTATATTGGCAAGGCACAACTGTAATATTTCCATTAATATTTTGGTAAGCATATGGTTTTTGTTCAATGACTTCATTTACTTCTAGCTTTAAATATAATATATCATCTTTAAGCTTAATATCTTTTACTCCTTCATAACTTAACTTAATATTTTCCGGATTTGCATTTGGGGCAACATGAAAATTATATTTTACCCCAGAAACTGATGTTAAAAGTTCGTAATCGATTCCATTATAAATAGAATTAAGTGTAACTTGATGATAATTTTTTACATAACCTTTCCATTTTTGCGGATTATTTCCAATAAAAAAATTTTCATAATCACTTCCTGCTTGTTCTTTTTTAATAAAAGTTGGACTGTTAGCGCCTTGAAATTTTATTTTGTAAGCATGACAGGGTATATTAAAATCTTTATAAATCCCTTTTGAAATTCCACCATGGTGAATGCTTCTATATTTTATTTTATCGTAAAAACTAAAAGTTAATCCGTCATTTTCTATATACAAAGCACCTCCATCTAGTTGTGCACGAAATAAAATACTAGAATTCCACTGCCCAATATTTTCGGTAAATTTTAAAGTTGGATTTATATATGGAGTAGTTAATTTATTTAATGCTAAGTTTTGTGCGAAGTTTGAAACCACACAAAATAAGGTAAAACATAAACAGAGAATTTGTTTTAACATAAATCAAATGTAATTTAAAAAGCAATATTTTACAAAAGTTTAGAATGTAAAAAAAAGCAGTAAAAAAATATAAAAATGAAAATATTTTTTTTCTGTGTTATTAAATTTTTAAAATATTTATACGAAAAATGAATCAATATTATAGACATAATTTTAGTACCTTTACAAGCTTATGCCAAATATAGTAGCCATAGTAGGACGGCCAAACGTAGGAAAATCTACACTTTTTAATCGATTAACAGAAACAAGACAAGCTATTGTTGACGAGGTATCTGGCGTTACCAGAGACAGACATTATGGAAAAGCAGAATGGCAGGGTGTTGAATTTAGTGTTATAGATACTGGAGGTTATATAAAAGGTAGCGATGATATTTTTGAGGGTGAAATTAGAAAACAAGTAAAAATTGCCATTGAGGAATCTTCTGCTTTATTATTTGTTGTTGATGTTATTGAGGGTGTCACTTCATTTGATACTGAAGTTGCTAACATTATTAGAAAAAGTAAAAAGCCATCTTTAATTGTTGCTAATAAAGTAGATAGTCACGAAAAAGCAGCTTACTCAGCAGAATTTTATCAATTTGGACTAGGCGAAGTTTATCCAATTTCAGCTATCAGTGGAAGTGGAACTGGTGATTTATTAGATGCATTAGTTAAAATATTACCAAATGATGAAAAAGGATTAGAAGAAATTACAATTCCCAGAGTAGCGATTGTAGGCAGACCAAATGTTGGAAAATCTTCTTTAACCAATGCTTTACTTGGAGAAGAAAGAAATATTGTTACGGCGGTAGCAGGTACAACAAGAGATACCATAAATACTAGATATTCAAAATTTGGTCATGATTTTTGGTTGGTTGATACAGCAGGTATGCGCAAAAAAGCTAAAGTTCATGAAGATTTAGAGTTTTACAGTGTGATGCGAACTATTCACGCCATAGAAAGCAGTGATGTGTGTTTATTAATGATAGATGCTCAAGATGGTGTTGAGGCTCAAGATTTAAGTATTTTAAGTTTAATTGAAAGAAATAGAAAAGGATTAGCAATAATAGTAAATAAGTGGGATTTAATAGAAAAAGATACAAAAACAGCAAAAGAATTTGAAGAAAAAATACGAGAACGCATTGCCCCATTTAAAGACATTCCAATTTTATTTATTTCTGTATTGGATAAGCAACGAATAATGAAAGCGGTAGATGTGGCTATGCAAGTTTATGAAAATAAAACCCGACATATCCCTACGCGACAGCTAAATGATTATTTATTATCAGTTATCGAAAAAACTCCACCTCAAGCCACTAAAGGTAAATACGTGAAAATAAAATATATTACTCAACTTAAAACAGAAGCTTTATTTATGTTTTATTGCAATTTGCCTCAATATGTAACCGAGGCTTATAAACGATTTCTTGAAAACAAAATTCGCGAAGCATATGATTTTAGTGGAGTTCCTATTGTAGTGAGTTTGCGAAAGAAAAATTAAAAATTATTTATTATAAAAATAAAATTCTGTTTTAAATTCATTTTTTATTGTGGAATAGTAAATAAAAGAAATTTTGATTTTTAATTAAAAATAACTAAGATTGTTTTATTAAACTAAATAAATAAAATCATGAAAAAAATTAAAATATCCTTAATATTAATTTCAATTATTACACTATTTATATGTTGTGAAAAAGAAGTAGATCAACCAGACTGTGAACTGAACAGTTATGGAACAATTACAATTTCGAATAATTATTCAAACCCTTATGATATATATATTGATAGTGTTTACAGCACAAGAATAAACGGAAATTCTATTTCAAATAAAATTGAAATTGAACAGGGAAATAACAGAAAGCTACAAGCAAGACAAGTAAGCGGTTTTCTTTTATTTCCTACAATAATTAATAAAGAGTATACTATTATTAAATGTAATGACTATACTTGGCAGATTCCATAAAAATTATAAATCATATTTTTTTCAATTTTTTTTCTTCTAGATTGAACTTTATAAAATAAAAATTACACTAGATTTTTTAAGGCAAATCTTAAGTTATTAATTATACTATTTACGTCTTCTAAATCACAATTGCCTACTGATATCCTATACCAGCTTGAGTTATCAGATGAGCCAAAAGCATAAAAAGGAACAATCGCAA
Organism: Bacteroidota bacterium; assembly: GCA_005787585.1. GTDB lineage: Bacteria > Bacteroidota > Bacteroidia > B-17B0 > Aurantibacillaceae > Aurantibacillus. Next base: position 26,854 of record SYAL01000037.1, on the reverse strand, counting down.
CTTTCGCCTCTTCTAATAAATATTTAGTAATATCTGCAGTTGTATTTAAAACAACCCCTAAATTTGTTTTTTTACCATGTAATCGAAATTGAACAGTTAAATAAATAGCAGCCTCAGGTGAAATAGCATCAAGGTCAAAACCTTCTTTTTTTAAATCTAAAAAACCGTTATAAAAACTAACAAGGCGATTGTTTATTTTAATTTTTATTTCTTTTAAATACTCATCATAATGCTCTAAATTATTTAAAAACACAGATGCAGCAACTTGTTCTGCTTTAGGTGCCCATGCTCCAACATGAGTAAGTATCGATTTCATTTTATCGATAATATGTTTAGGTCCCATACTCCATCCAAGTCTTACACCTGTAGCAGCTAAAGATTTAGAAATACCATCAACAAAAATAGTATAACTTTTCATTTCTGATCTTAGCGAAACCGGATTATAATGTTTGGTTTGACCAAAAGTTAATGCCCAATATATTTGGTCGAATAATAAATATAACGGTTTTTTATTTTCTGAACTACGTTTTTTATTTTCTTCTAAAATTAAATCACAAATCTCTTCTAAATCATTTTTTTTTAAAGTAGTTCCTGTTGGATTTAAAGGAGAACAAAGTGAAATTAATGTTGCTGTTGAAATGAATGGCATAATATCTTTAGCCGAAGGCATAAAATTATTTTCGGGTAGTGTTTCTATCATTTTGCATTTAGCTTTAGTTAAATACGAATAATGATTGTTATTCCATGATGGAACGGGAAAAACGACTAAATCGCCCTCATCAACTAAAGTTAAAAAAATAGCATAAATAACAGGGCGCGCTCCTCCGGTAATTAATATCTCATCCGTTTTATAATTTAAATCGCCACGTTCTTTTAATAAATTTGCAACAGCTTTTTTTAAATCAGGCATGCCATCAGAAGGCGGATAATTGGTTTGATTATCTTCGTAAGCTTTAACAATTAAGTTTTTTAATTCAGTAGGTATAGGGAATAAATTTGGATTAAAATCTCCAATGGTGAGATTATAAATTTTATGTCCTTGTTTTATTTTTTCATTAACATCAGCAGCAAGTTTAATAATTTCAGAACCAGTAATATTTTCAGCTAGTTGAGATAGACTTATAGTTTCATTGTTATTCATGATTTTTTTTTAAATATAAAAAAAATTAAAAACATATTGATTAATTATTTCATAAAAATTATCAATTAATTAAATAAAATAGGCGGTCTAAATTTAGACCGCCTATCTTGATAATGTAAATAAATGAAGTGGATTATTGTTTGATAATTCCTTTATTAAAAATAGTTTTGTTGTTAGTATTTATTACTTTAATAAAATACATACCATTCTCAAATTTACTTAAATCAATTTTAGTAATACTTTCACCTTTTTGAGAAAGAATAATTTGACCTAATACATTTGTAATATTAATTTGAGTGTTTTCCTCATCACTTATGTTAACGGTAAATTGACCATTATTTGGATTTGGAAACAAATTAATAGTAGAAAATTCTTGATTTGTATTATTTAAATTAGTACAAAGCTGAACATCAACTGATAATGTAAGAGTATTAGAACAACCTAATGTATTTGTTCCAGCTACACTATATTGAGTTGTAACAGATGGAGAAACACTAATTGAATTAGTATTTGCGGCATTACTCCATGTATAGGTATTTGCTCCACTTGCAGTTATGTTAGCAGTTTCTCCTAAACATATTGTTTGAGTTCCAGCAATTGTAATAACTGGTTTAGCATTTACTGTTAAGCTACTTGTATTTGTAGAAGAACATCCTGTTGTAGTGTTTGTTCCAATTACGATATAGTTTGCACTTGCAGTTGGTGTTACTACTGCGCTTCCTCCTTGAATGGAATAGGAATTAGCTCCTGCAGGATTAATTGTGAAAGTTTGACCCGCACAAATTGTTCCACTATTAACAGTAATTGTTGGTAAAGGATTCACAATTACATTCACTGTTGCCGTTGAAGAACATCCTACTATTAAGTTAGTTCCAGTTACAGTATATGTTGAATTTGCGGTAGGACTAACTACAGCATTACCTCCAGAATAAACAAAATTAATTGCTCCTGTTGGAGAAATTGTATACGATTGACCTATACAAACTGTACCATTGCTTACTACTACAGATGGTGTTGTTGAACCTACTGGTCTGCTATAAAAAACATTATCAATATATACAATACCTGAACCTACTGGGCTTCCTGAAAAAATCATTTGAGCAATCTTTGATCTATTCAATAAACCTGCACTTGTAAAGTTTGATAATGGAATGTTATAAGTATTCCATCCATTTAAAGTTGGTGTAAAAGTTAATTCAGCTTCTGTATCATCATTAGGTGTTCCTTGATAAACTCCATTTGCACCCCAATCAACTAATTTAATTTTAAATTGAGTCATATTTGGTGTCCAAATATCTATGTTAAAATGACTCATACAAGAAGCATTAATTAAATTTGCACCTGTAGTTTCTATCCCAACAAAATTTAAATTAGTGTATGATCTTGTATCATTTCCAGCAATTTGAAGAGTAGAGGTATTGCCAGCAGACCATGGAGTTAACCAAGTATCTACACCAACATTTGGATAAGAATTACTAAATAATGAGATTACATTTCCTGCAACTGAAGTTGGTGTTGGAGCTGCAGTGGCTGGCATGGGTTGTTTCCAAAAATAAATATTATCTAAATAAATAGTAATAGGAACTATACTTCCAGGGCCATTAGCTGCAAATTTTAATTGATTAACAGCATTCCAAGTCATACCAGTAAAAGCACTTTTAGGAATATCAACGCTAGTCCAAACACCAGTAGTGAAATTTATTGTAACTAAAACCTCGGTAGGTCCGGTAGCGCCGGCTCCATTGTTAACTGGACTAACCTTTAGTATTGAAGTAACTGGAGAAGCATTCGACCATACGTCAACATGCAGATACTCCATATTTGTTGCATTTTGAGTAGTTAAATCAGTTCCTTGATAATTAAAATTAGTGTATGCCATAACCACATTGGTACCAGTACCAAGAGGATTAAATGTTGCATTTACACCACCAGATTGTCCCCAATTTGGATTTAAGTTTGTTGCGCAAGTTGTATAACTATCACTATAAATAGAAATAACATTTGCTTGCAATTTTGTTGGAATTGCAGGAAGCGTTGTTGGCTGAGATAAACCAATTACAGAAACTAAAAGTAAAATTAAAACAGTAATTTTTTTCATATTTGTTAATTTTTAATTAATAATTAATTCAAAATTAATTAATTATTGTATAACATACAATAAGTATTTAAAATAAATAATAATTATCAAAGATTAATATTAAAAAATGATTAAGATGTTACTTTAAATCTGCTAAGAACCTGATTTTTATTATTTTAATTTTAAAATAACAAAGTAAAAAGAAAATTTAAGGTATAAATTTAAATTCCTTTACAATTAATTCTACTTCTTTATTATCCGATGGTGCAATGCCATTTAAAAGCCATAAATTGATTCGGGCGTGAGTATCTGAACCTGGTTTAGGAATTACTATTGGATTAGACTCTTTTCCGCCTTCGAGCTTTGTGCGAGCTTGATTATTTTTATCAAATCGCCAACTAGCAATTAGATTAGTTCCCGGATAATCAGTTCCCTCATAGCTTTTCCAAGTTATAAGTGAATCTGTCCAAGTAAATGAATGAGTGGAAGGGTATCTTATTTTATTTATATTAATTTGTGGATGATTTGTTCTTTCAATATAAGGAGCTGGGATGTTAAACCAAACTGGTTGAACACTTTGAGTTAAAGTTAAGCTATCACTACTTTTACCCCATTTGGAAAATTCTATATCAACTTCGCTATTTGCTTGTTCTAAAAAAGATGTATTATCCCATGTAAAAAAACCATACACAATATTTTTTTCAATATCAGCAACATTACTAATCAATTTAAATACATAAGTACCATATCCAAAAAAATCTTTTGAAATTACTTCAGCACAATTCCACTTCCCATTTTCATTGGTGATTTTAAGATGTAAATTACCCGAATTATCTAAAAAAACATTTTTAGAAGAATTAGAAAAATAATTTGGGCCTGGTCCTAGTTTATTATTTAAACCAGATTTAATATACCATTTAATTCCTGAAAAAAAAATGGTAGAATCGTAGGTTTTGTCCTCAATTATAGGCTTTAATGGCGGATTTGATTGTTTACATGAGAATAAAACAAGAGCTAAAGAGAAAGTGATTAAATATTTTATATTTATTGTAGACATATTTTATTTTTTTAGAATAAATTTATTTGTAAGATTCGAAATATAAATTTCAAAATCTCCTTCTTCATAAATTGAACTATTATTTTTATCAACAAAAGTTAAATCATCCTTAGTTATTTTAAAAACTACAGTAATTTCATTTTCTTTTTCAATAAATTGTTTATTAAAGGCAATTAATTTTTTAACAGAAGGTGTAATGCTCGCATAAGTATCGCTAATATAAAGCTGAATAACCTCTTTACCGGATAAATTACTTGTATTTTTTACTTTTACCTTAACAATCAAAGTATCTACTGGAGAAATGGTTTGACTGCTTAAAGATAAATCTGAATAAATAAAATTAGAAAAACTTAGACCATATCCAAATGGATATTGAGGATTATACCCATTTTCTGTAAAATTTTTATCTAATTTTTCGGAAAATTTATGATCATAAGGGATCAAAGAACCTGTATATCGGGGATAAGTAAAAGGTAATTTACCAGATGGGTTAACATCACCAAATAATATATCAGAAATTGCATTACCTCCTTCGTCTCCAGGAAGATAAGACATTAATATTGATTGAGCTAAGTTTTCAATTTCATTAATAATTCTTGGTCTATTTTCTACAAGAACTAAAATAATTGGTTTGCCTGTTTTAGCAAGCGCTTTAACTAAATTTAGTTGTGCAATAGGCAAAGTTAAATCGTCTATATCACCAGGTTTTTCTGTACAAGGCAGTTCACCTAAGCACACAACAATAACATCTTTATTTTTTGCTGCAGCAACAGCTTGTTGTATATTTATTTCAGCATCAAGAGTTACTCCCTCAAAATAAGTTACTTTGGATTGCCCAATTTTATTGATAATAGATTTTAGAATAGTAGCCTTATTTTTGGTGTTAAAATTAGTATCAATCCCTTGCCAAGTATGAGTCCAACCGCCATTTAAAATATTAAGAGAATTAGCTGAAGGCCCACAAACTAAAACGCTTTTATTTTTAGATAGGGGAAGAATATTATTAGTATTTTTTAATAATGTAATTGATTCGGAAGCTGCCTCGTAACTAATTTTCTGAAATTTTTCGGAACCAAAATCAGGATAATCTTTAATTAAAGCAGTTGAATTTTCAAATAAACCGAGTTCAAATTTTAAAGTTAAAATTCTTTTTACAGATTCGTTTATTCTTGATTCAGGAATTTGCTTTTCTTTAACCAATTGAATAAGTAAATCAGAAAATTCGTAATCATTAGGAACCATACTTAAATCGATGCCAGCTAAAACTGATATCTTTACAGCTTCTTTGAGAGAGGAAGCTACTTTATGTATTTTATACAATTTGATAATATCTTCCCAATCTGTAACAATAACACCTTTAAATTTTAATTCATCTCTTAACAACTTAGTTAAAATATCGTAGTTTGCATGAACAGGAATGCCATTGATTTCGCCGGAGTTAATCATAACTGTTTTTGCGCCTTCATCAATTGCAGTTTTAAAAGTTGGTAAAAAATACTGGCGTAATTCTCTTTCAGGAATCCAAGCAGGAGTTCTATCTTTTCCACTTAAAGAAAAACTGTATCCCAAAAAATGTTTCATACAAGCGGCTACTTTATTTTTTGATGAGACATCATTGCCCTGATATCCTTTAATGGCAGAAGCGGTCATTTTTTTTGCTAAATAAACATCCTCACCATAAGTTTCGAAAAATCGCGACCAAAGAGGTTGTCTTCCTAAATCTAAAACGGGTGAAAAATTCCATGGAATGCCAGAAGCTCTTACTTCATATGCTGTTATTGAAGTTATTTTTTCAATTAATTCAGGATTCCAAGTTGCTGCCTGTGCTAATTGTTGAGGAAATAAGGTTGATCCAATAGTATAATTTGCACCATGAATAGCATCTATCCCATATAGAATTGGTATTCCAAGTCGAGTCTTAGTTTTAGAAATTTCTTGAATTTGATTTATTATTTCGTGCCAATGTTCTCTTGAATAGGTATGGCCTCCACAATTTAAAATTGAACCGACTTTATAATCGACAATGGCTTTAATTAATTTTTTTTTATTTAATTGATGGGGTTCCTCTAACTTATATATCTCTCCATTAGAGATTAGATCTAAATTAAGTTGAGTCATTTGACCGACTTTTTCTTCTAAAGTCATTTTTGACAAAAGTTCGTTTACTTTAATTTCAATATTATTATTTTGAGAATTTTTTTCAGATTGTTTAACACAGGAAACAACAACAGTACTTATTAATATAAAAAATAAAATTATTTTATTTAATTTCATAATTATACTAATTTACATACATTAAGCCCCAGATTGAAGGATTTAAATTAAAACCTTCTTGATGCGGACTAGCCCACCTCATTTGTTTAATTCTTTTTCCAGATTGGTCGGCATCATCAATTGCAATTTCAAATCCATATTTTTTTCCATTTTCAAGTCGAAAATCACCAAAAGAGATTAAAGGTATTTTAACTTCTATACTATAACCATCATTTGTCTTTAAAGTTTTAATTTCTGCATTATTTATTCTTGATTTCTTTTTCCAATTCCAAACATAAGCATCCTGAGCGCATTTAATCCCAATTTGAAAGTCGCTTAATAAATATCGAGTTCTACTTAAGTCAGCTTCAGAATTTGTTCCAATTGAAAGTTCAATAGCATCTCCATTCCACATTTCAGAATCATTAAATTTATTTATCAATGGATTTGTATCAACTATATTAGCGGCAATAAAAATATTATTTTGATCATACTTAATAAAGATTTTATTTAAATCATTAATTAAAATCGGGGATATACCCCATTCTTCAGAATTTAATTGCCCATCAATAATTATTTCTTTAGTAACCATTGACGCTGTAAATTTTGGTTTTAGTATACCTTCAAAAGGAACAACAGTTATCTCATCAAATATTAAATCTCCATCTGCTTCAAATTGAATTATAAATTGTTTAATTTTTGAAATATCTAAATCTGTCTGAACAATAGGAAAAACACTAAAAGGGATTGTTACTTTTGTCCAGTTAGATGTTATTTTACCTCCTTCAATAAAAGATGGTGAAAATCCAGTATAGGCCTGTACGCCAGAATAATCTTCTAAAGCTAAAGCGAGGGGTAAAGATTTTAAAGTATCACCTTTAGTTTTAACATATAATTGAATAGCTGCCTTACCGGTAATTGAAGTTATGTCTTTACCTTGCCAATCATTCCAACCAAAACCCATCCCTATCCAATTACAACCTCCCGAAATTTTATCCCACTTAATATGGAGTGCTGTTTTTCCTTTAAATGCATTTTCTTTTTCAATATTTACATTTATGCAATTTTTATTAGTTGTAAACCAAATTTCGTTTGATATAGTTTCGTTAAATATATTTAATGCATAAAACCCTTCAATATTTGGCTCGTCTATTGAATCATTTATTTCGTACAAATCGGTTTGTTTGAATACATCTTTTTTATTAGTCTGAATAATTACTTCTTTTAAATTAATAATTTCATTTTGAGAAAATATATTTAACCCAAAAATTAAAAAAGTAAAAAAAAACAAAAATATTTTTAAAAACTTTATCACGGTTCTAAAGATTTTGAATCTGTAAAAATTATATAATCAATTTTAGTTTTAGCAAAACCCGAACTTGGATCGGCAAGATGTAAAACAGATAATCTTACTAAATTATTTGGATTACGTTGTTTATTTCCTTTAGGAATAGCTGGTTCTCCATTTACTAGTGAGCCTAAATCAGAATATTTTATTGAGATTAATTTCCAACCAGACCAGTCGATTTTTAATTGATAGTCGTATTGATCTTCCGAAGAACTTTCGAATGTACCATTAGTATTATCATCTTCTTTAAATTGAAAAAGTAAAAGTGTATTATCCAAACCAGGCTCCCCCCAAACCATAGCATTAAAATAAATATTATTAGGATTTGTGTTGAGAGGAAATCGATCAACTCCATTTGCATTTGCATTAAAGTCGATGAGGCTTACAAGCCAGTCCCAATTAACGGTACCAGCCATGTTATAAAAATTGTCTCCCTGAGGTATGGGTTTAACATTTCTAATTTGACAATCCATTGAGGCGCCAGACTGAACAAATTTTGTCCATAAATTATTGTATCCAGATTCAAAATCTGCAATAAGATAACCCGAATTAATTTTGGGTTTAATTACTTTAACTGAACTATTAAGAGTATCTTTTTCAGCTGGAAAAGTTAATGAAACTAAACAGTTTTCAGATTTAAACATTGGTAAAGTGCTTGTATTACCAGTCCAAAAAGAATTTGTGATTTCAATTAGTTTGGATTTGCCATTAATAATTTTTTCTGCACCAGATGAAAGGCCCTTAATAGAGATTTTCCAGTCAACAGCTTTAGTAAATTTAGCTTTAAAAAAAATTGGCTGATTAATTGAAAAATCAACACTATCAATATTACATGTTAATGAATCAATTATTTTAAATTCTCCATAAAGATCTGATAACTCAGGTCCCTCAAACTTTTTGTTTGGCTTACAAGCAAATACAAAAATGGCTAGTAATATTAAGTTGTATTTAATTATATTTTTCATATAAAAAGATTTTTAAATTAAAATTTCATGTTATAAATAATTATAAATTGATTCATCGAATAAGAAAATTGAGAATTTAATTTATTTGAGTTATCATAATTTTGATAGAGTGCGGCTAGATATATTTTATCAGAGAATCGATATCTTAAACCACCGCCTAACATTAATTCTTTAATATTTATATTATACTCATTAAAATCAATTACCTCTGAATATATATTTCTGCTTGGTAAAATTTCGTTTCCTTTTGCATGATTATAAATAAATCCAGCTAAAATATCGATATTTTTATATAATTCAAATTCAATCCCACTATTTACAATGGCTGAATTTAAATTAATTTCCTCGTAATTGGTTTCGCTATTTCTGATTGATGATTGAAATGAAAAGCCTGCTGTAATTTTGAGATTATTCTCAATAGAAATTAATTTTTTTAAATTAAGTTCAGCATTGGTTTTTATAATTTTAAATGATTTTAGTTTTGTAGTTCCTTGTCCTATTAATTCTTTTAAAATGTAAGTTTCTATTTCTAAATTCAATATTTTTTTTGGGTCATTAAAATTAATTTTTGAATTAACACCCTGTCTATTAAAAGTAGCAATTCCATAAGGCATAGCATTATTATATGCTGGATTGTAAGCCATTAACCCATCGCTATTTATTGATCTGTTATATAATTTTTCGTCACGAATTAAATCAAACAATCCAATTGAACGAAGTGATTGTTGATTTGTATATCTATCATAAAAAGAAGGCGTATTATTATAATTTAATCTTTTTGATTGAGCACCTGCACTTCTGAAATCAGGGCCTACATTTAAGTAGCTTAAACTAAACTTTAAATGAGATGCTTTAATAAAATTAGAAATTCCCATGTTTAAAAAAAAATCATTTAGTTTTGGTGCACTTGTAACATCTGAATATCCCGAATTTGAAAGGCCCGTTTCGCCGAATAATCTCGTTTCTACTAAATTATCTTTAGCAAATTTGACTTCATAATTAATAGATGATACATTGTTATTAAAACCACTATTATTTTGAGATGTTCCTGATAAATCGAATAAACTAACATAATTAAAACCAACAAATACATTTTTACTTTGTTGAATCCCTATATTAACTCCTGTAAAAAATCTATCAGGAACGGTGTTAAAATCAGTAATATTGATTCTATTAATAAATCCATTAAACTTAATTTCTTTTAAAAATCTAGAAAATTCTAAAGAAAAATCAAGAGCTGCTCCTTGTTGTCTCCAGGTATTATTTTTATAAAAAGTTTCGTAATTGACAATGTCTTTTTGTATATTAAATACTTGTGGGTGCTGCACTAAATCGTCGAAATCATTATTATAAAAAGTAAAAGGTGTTAATTTATAATTTATGTCACCTAATTGATATCTAACAACATTTGAAATAATCCCCTTAACATATAATTGCCTTACATCAAAAGTTACGCCAGCTCCATAAAATCCACCCAACTGATTTTTAATTCTAATCATACCTAAAACTTCAGTGTTTTTATTAGGAAATATATTAACACCTAAATCAATGAGAGCATAGCCACCCATATTACTTTTAGAGGTAATTGTATCATCTTTAACCAAAATATCATCATTATTTAATATTGACCTAGCTGTACCAACAAATTGTATTTTTTTTTCATTTTGAGAATATAAATTAACAGAAACGTAATTTATGATTAATAAACAAAAAAATATTTTAATATTACAGCGATGATTCATTAGTTAATTATTTATTTAAAAAAATATCTTTAATTCGAGTGTCGATTCCGTTCCTATATATCTGTCTTTTATAAAACTTTTGTCCTGATAATTCATCCATCGTTGCCTAAAATACAAAGCAGCATTTTTACTGATAGATAAATCAAAACCTGTTGCAAAACTAAGTCCGGTTTGATTTCGTGGTCTATAAGAAATAAGATCAGTATTAGTATAATAATTAGCAATTATTCTTTCCCAACCAATAAAATTTGTAATAATTAAATTTGAATTTACTTTAAAATAAAATTCCATTTGGTGATAATAAGTTCTTATATAAGCATCCTCTGTAAATACAGTTATAGGAGAAACTTTTTTTTGAATGGAATTAAAAGATCCTAAATAGTTAAAATAAGTATCATGATTTAAAATCTTGCAAGAATACTTTGCATTAATTTCGATTGAATTAAAGTTTTTTAGATTCAATGAGGTGTCATTTAAATCTACAGTTTCATATACACCTCTATAAACTTTGGTTATGTTTCCATATGGCCCTAAACCAGCTGTTGGAAAGTCACCCCATCTCCAAAATCGAGAAAGTGCTAAATTATTTGTGGGGTGATTGTATGTTATTTGAGAAGAAATGTTTTTTAATTCTTGAGAAATTCCATACCCAATATTTAATTTTAATTTTTTAATTTGAAAATCAGAATTAATATTTAACCCCTGTCTATTATTTGTTAATTGACCTATTTGAACCATCGAACTAGCAAATGGAGCTATAACTGAATTACCTGCTGAATTATTTGCAGTTTGTTGAGTCTCTAAAACAGATGAATTCCAAAAAATTGAATTATTATTTATCACATTTGAATTTATTCTAAAATAATTTATTTCAATTGGAATAAATAAATATTTTTTGGGGATCAAAACTTTAAAATTTATGGCCTCACCAAATTTTCCAATATTTGAGGAATCTTTAAGCCCTTCAGAGTATAGTGGGTTTTCGTATTTTCCTATTCCGGATTCACCAGAAAAAATAATATCTTTAAAATTAAAATTATATTCCAACGTATAAATATTAAACCCTATTGTTTTTTTATTTAAACTATCCGTAAATGTTTTACTATTAAAAGTATTTAAACTAATAAAATCATCACCAAAAGATTTTTTTAACTTGCCACCCATTGAATTGTTTGGCGTGTTGGCCATTCCGCCGTTTAATATACTTTTACCGTACATAAAAACGCCCGAAAATTGATTTGGTAAATCATTAGCTTCTAAAATAAAACCTTGAAATGCTTGTTTACCCCATCGTGAATCTTGAGTAATTCCTCCATAATCATAAAAAGATTTATATCTATCTATCGGATTTTTTGATCCCGGATCCCAGGGATTTCTTTCAAAAACTGAGTATCTATTATAACCAATGTTAGTATAAAAGGTAAAAGGCGATAAGGAGTACCAATTTATTCCACCGGTCATAATTTTAAAATTTCCAATATCTGTCGAAAAGGCTCCATGCAAATTTATACCAAGATTTAACCCTTTGATATAATTACTTGAGGTAAATCCACTCATTCTATTCCATAAATAAAAATCAGTACCAAAACTTACATTCGACTTTGGACTACCAGAAATATTAAGCATTAACTCAGGAATTTGACTATCATCACCAATAAATACTTTTTTGGGAGTTTTTGAAAAAGAACTTGTATCTCCTGGCGAATTATAATAAGCCTTTTTCATATTTTGGTAATTACCAATAAATCGGTAGTATCCACTAATATCAATAGTTTTAAGCGTTGCTTCGGATTGTTTTGGAAAAATACCAAAAGAAATATTATTAATATTAGTTGCTGACTTTATAGTTATTCTTTTTACTAAAGAATCTTGACTAAAACCTGAATTTAAAAAAAAAGTAAATAATAAAACAAAATTTAAAATAGGATAATTATATTTTAATTTACAATTCATTTTAACAAATATACTTAATGTTTTTTTAACACTAACTATCTATTCAGAATCTTTTTTAAAAGAATCCATTGTTGCCGTTTTAAAATTAACAAGGTTAACTGGTGGATCATTTTCAGTTCTTGGTAAAACATAAAAAGGGATATTTGTATAAGCAACTTTTTTACCATTAGATATTGTTACAAATAATCTATAACCTCCTTCACTTACGGGGGCCTTAAATGATATTTGATTTAATTTTTTATTTTTAATTAAGCCATTCAATTCTTCAGGTTTATTTTCTATATCCCCTCCAGATTTTAAATCTGAACTTTCTGGTAAAATTGCCCAATTATAAATTAATTTATCATTATTTTTAGAACTTGCAAAAACTTTAGCTTCAAACCTATTTTGAGATTTGAGATAAATATTTTGATTCTTATTTAAGCCATTTACAAAAAAAGAATCAACTGAAGGGGAAAGGTTTTCTGGAAAAGTACCTTTCCAACAATATTCAATTGCATCAAGGGCTTCGGTTGGCATGCCTTCCTCTGAAAATAAACCATACCAAGTAGATGTATATTCTTGTTTATTTCCCCATAAAAAAGCATAAGAACCAACACACTTTTTATTATCAGCAAAAATACACTTCGAATATCTTTCTAAATAGCTTGAGGATTTCTCTTTACTTGTTTGTTCAATCGACGAACCCCATTCCGTTTTTGGAGATTCCCAATGTCCATTTGGTCCCCATTCTGTAATCATATAAGGCCCTTCCCATCCAAACTTTAAAATATTTTCTTTAACATTGCCAATATCACCATATGTATTAACTCCATAAATATCAATATGTGGCGCATTTGCCTTTATTAAAACAACCTCATTTGAATCTAATCCGGCTGTAACAGTAGAAGTTGGATGATTTGGATCAACTTCATGGATCATTTTAGCAATGTCATTTATTGCATTCCAAACCTTTGTATTAGTATATAATAAATCAACTTCATTTCCAACACCCCACAATAATAAAGCAGGATGATCTTTATATTTCAAAACAATATTTCTAAAATCATTTAATTGCTTTTCTATTTTTTGTTTATTGTTATAATCAAAACCGTGCCTTTCATGCTGAACCCATAAGCCTAACATTACTGTTAATCCTTTTGCTTGAGCATCATCTAAAATTTGCTGCGCATTTTCGGGTCCCCATGTTCTTAGAGAATTACCTCCGCACTCAACAATTTTATCTAAATATTTATCTCCACCTGCCCCTTTAATATAATAGGGTTTTCCATCTCTTACTAAATTCCAATTTTTTCCATCAAAAATAACCTCAACTTTTATAGCTTTTTGAGAGAACAAGATAAAATTTAAAAAAATTAGACAACAAAAAATAAGTTTTTTTAAAATCATACTATTTTTTTTTAATTTATTTTTAAAGTTCAAATGAAAATCCTTGTTGAATCAAAGATTTGTATTTCTTTTTATCAAATCTATATAAACGTGCTGGCCGATGAGCTACTGAAATTTGAAAATAACCTGTGTCAATCAATAAACTCATGGCTAATAATTTTTTTCTAAAATTTCTTTTGTCGAGATTTATTTCTAGTACAGATTCATAAAGATTTTGAATATCAGATAAAGTAAACTCTTTAGGAAGCAATTCAAACCCAATTGGTTGATGCCTAACTCTTTCTTTTAATTTATTTTTTGCATAATTTAAAATTTCAGTATGATCAAAAGGTAAATTGGGCGTATTAACTATTGAGTGCCATTTAGCTTCCTTTGCCCAAGAAGATGGATTTAATTTATAATCAATAATTTTAACTAAAGAAAAATATGCAACAGTTATAACTCTTCCCAAAGGATGACGATCAACTTTACCAAAAGTATGTATCTGATCCATAAATACATTTGATAAACCAGTTAAATCAAATAATATTCTTCTAGCAGAATCATCTAAATCTTCATCTAATTTTACTAAATCACCAGGTAATGCCCAAGTTCCAATGTATGGTTTAGCCCCTCTATAGATTAACAATACCTTTAAATCTCCTTGATCATAACCAAAAATTACTGAATCAACTGAAAATGCTGATTTAAAAAATTGTTTATGTATATCCATTTTCAAATTTAATAATTAAATTAATATTTAAATGGATTCGTGTAATAAATACAATAAATAATTATATTTGCCAAAATACAACAAAATTAAATTATGATTATTATTGCTGACAGTGGATCAACAAAAGCAGATTGGAGAATAATTAAAAATAAACAGATTGTTGCCACCATAAAGACTATAGGCTTTAATCCTTTTTTTCACACCGAAGAGTTTATAATAAATGAACTGAGAAAAAATTTTAACAATCAAATTCAAACGGAACAAGTAGAAAAAATATTTTTTTATGGAGCCGGCTGTTCAAGTGTTGAAAGAAATCAAATTATTTTAAATGCACTTTCTGCTTTTTTTACAAACTCGACAAACAAAGTCTATCATGATATTTTAGCATCAGCAAGAGCAACTTGTGGAAACAAACCTGGCATTGCATGTATTTTAGGTACTGGATCAAATTCATGCGAATACGATGGGTTGAATATTATAGATAATCTTCCATCACTCGGATTTATGCTTGGCGACGAAGGAAGTGGTAGTAATTTTGGTAAAATTTTAATTAAAAAATTATTTTACAGAGAACTTTCTAAAGATTTAGAAAATAAATTTAATTTGAAATATGGTTATTCAAAAGAAGATATCTTAAATTCTTTATACAATAAACCGCACGTAAACGTTTTTTTGTCAAAATTATCTGAATTCTATTCCGAAAATCAAGAAAATTTAATAATTAAAGGCATGGTCAAATCATCTTTTACTGATTTTTTCTCGAGCCACATTCTTAAATATAAGAATCATAAACAGTATCCTATCCATTTTGTTGGATCAATTAGTTTTGTTTTTAAAGATATTTTAGAGGAAGTTGCTAATGATTATGGCCTGAAATTGGGCCTTATTATCAAGAATCCTGTCGAATTATTAGTTAAATTTCATGTTGAAAGATACTCAGAAAATTTAATTTAGTTAATTTATATAAGCGTATTAAAATTCTATTTTAAACAGAGGCGATAATTATTTTAATTAGTAAGTGTATTTTTTACACAAAGATTGTATATTTGTTAAATAAAATCAATATAATCTATGGATCAAAGTTCACAAAAAACAAAAATAATAAAACCGTTTAATGCCGTTATTTTTGGAGGTGATGGTGATTTAGCCGTACGTAAGATTTATCCTGCTTTATTTCATCGTTTTGTTGATAATCAAATAAACTGCGATTTTAATATTTATTCAATAACTCGCTCTATTAAAAAACATGATAACTTTTATACTAACCTAAAAACTTTTATTGAAAAAACAATTGATTACGATTTGGATAGAAATAAAATCGATTCTTTTTTTAAAACCATCAAATTAATTAATATTCCCAATCATACCGAAAAAGATTATGATGTTTTAAAAAATGAGTTAAATAAATCGTCAAGTTTTCAAAATATCTTTTATTTATCAACTCCTGCAGATGCTTTTGGTGATATAAGCGATATGCTTAAAAAATGCAATTTAATAGATGTAAGGAGTAAAGTAGTATTAGAAAAACCTTTAGGTTTTAGTTTGGCTTCGTCTAAAGAAATACATTCAAAAATTAGTAAATCTTTTAACGAAAATCAAATATATCGTATTGATCATTATTTAGGAAAAGAAACCGTTCAAAACTTAATGGTCCTTCGTTTTGCAAATCATTTGTTCGAACACTCTTGGTCTTCAGAAGATATTGAGTCAGTTCAAATTACTGTTGCAGAAAACATCGGAGTTGGAACGAGAGGAGAATATTATGACCATAGTGGTGCTTTATTAGATATGGTGCAAAATCATTTACTACAATTACTCTGTCTTATTGCAATGGAGCCGCCTGCAAAATTAGAAGCAGATTTTGTTCGTAACGAAAAACTAAAAGTACTTAATTCATTACGATTTTTTAATGAAGATTCTGCTTTAAAACAAACGGTTAAAGGTCAATATACCAGAGGAAAAGTATTTGAAAATCAAGTGCCTTCATATTTAGAAGATATTAATAAATACGAATCCGGTACAGAAACTTTTGTTGCCATAAAAGCTTTTATCGATAATTGGAGATGGAAAAACACTCCATTTTATTTAAGAACTGGTAAAAGAATGAAAAAAAGATATTCTGAAATTATTATTAACTTTAAATCTGTAAAACATAATCTCTTTCCTTCACAAGGAGAAATTCCAGGAAATAAACTTATTATGCGACTGCAACCAGAAGAAAGAATTGAGCTTGTTCAAATGACAAAACTTCCTGGGCCAGGTGGTTACCGCTATAAACCAATTTCATTAAAATTAGATTATATGGATTCATTCCTTGAAAGATTTCCAGAGGCCTACGAACGTTTAATTATTGATATATTAAGAGGCGAACAAACACTTTTTATGCGTCAAGATGAATTAGAAGCAGCATGGCGTTGGATTGAATCAATTACTCAAAGCTGGAAAAAAAATAAAATGAAAAATATTCTTTATGAAGCCGGTTCTTGGGGCCCAGGAGATAGCATCATGGAAAAAAATCATGCATGGATAAAATTAAAAGAAGATGGAGATAAAGACATTTGAAAATAAAAAAAATCTTGAAAGTTCTTTATTATTAAAAATTTCTATTTGTATTTCAGATGCAATAAAAAAATATGGCGATGCGCGATTTTTACTTTCTGGAGGAAGTACTCCTATGAATTTGTATTCTCTTCTTTCGGAAGAAACTATTGAATGGGAAAAAGTTAAAATTGGATTAGTTGACGAACGTTTTGTTCCAAAAGAAAATTTATTTAATAACGAAACTCAAATTAAAAATAATCTTTTAAAAAATTCAGCAAAATTTGCAACAATTTTTGGAATGGTTTACAATTATGAAAATGAAATATTAAATTTAAAAATGGTTAACCAACAATACAAAACTTTTTTTGAAAGAATAGATTTTACAATTCTTGGAATGGGAGAAGATGGCCATACGGCTTCTCTGTTTCCTGGAGATAAAGAATCGGAAGATTTAATGAATACATCTAACATAGGAATATTTTCAACAAAATCGCCAAGTTTCCCTTATAATAGAATTACATGTAGTAAAGAATTAATAGCTAAAAGCAATTATATAGCTTTGTTTATTAATGGAGAAACCAAATTTAATGTTCTGAAAAATTCAATAGAAACTCAAGTGCCGATTTCGTATTTTGTAAAGAATTCAAAAAACATGGAAATTTATTATTCAAAATGATGTTAAATAAAAAGATAGAAGATATTACAAATAGAATTATTTTAAGAAGTGAACTAAAACGCAAATTATATTTGAGTCAAATGTTGTCACAATTTAATAAAGAATTTTCTCGTGCACATTTAAATTGCGGTAATCTTGCTCATGCTGCTGCAGGCTCAGAATCAAAAGATAAAGCAGCTTTAGAAAAAAATATTGTTCCTAATTTAGCAATAATTACAGCCTATAACGACATGCTATCGGCTCATAAAACTTTCGAACACTATCCAGAAAATATAAGAAAATTTGCAAGTCAATACAATGCTGTAGCCCAAGTTGCTGGAGCTGTTCCGGCTATGTGCGATGGCGTAACTCAAGGTCAAGCCGGAATGGAATTATCTTTATTTAGTAGAGATGTTATTAGCCTTTCAACTGCAATAGGTTTATCACACAATATGTTTGACGGGGTTTTATGTTTAGGAATTTGTGATAAAATTGTTCCCGGATTATTAATTGGCGCATTAAAATTTGGTCATTTACCAACTGCTTTTGTTCCTGGCGGGCCAATGCAATCAGGTATTAGTAATGAGGAAAAATCAAAAATCAGACAAGATTTTGCAGAAGGGAAAATAGATAGAGCCGCATTATTAAAAGGAGAATCAGACTCTTATCATTCGCCAGGAACTTGTACATTTTATGGAACAGCCAATAGTAATCAAATGCTAATGGAAGTTATGGGTCTTCAGTTGCCAGGTTCTAGCTTTGTAAATCCAAACACGAGGTTAAGAGAATTATTAAATGAAGAAGTCGTAAAAATTATTGCTCAAACAGCAATTAAAAAATCGTTTGATGCAACTTTATGCAATTTAATTAATGAAAAAACCATTGTTAATGGAATTATTGGATTACTTGCCACAGGAGGCTCAACGAATCACACGATTCACTTAATTGCTATTGCAAAAGCTGCTGGAATACTAATCAATTGGGATGACTTTTCTGAATTATCGGAAATAATCCCTCTATTAACAAAAGTTTATCCAAATGGAGTAGCTGATGTTAATCATTTTCATGCTGCTGGTGGTATGGGTTTTGTAATAAATACTTTACTTGAAAATGGTTTATTGCATAAGGATGTAAATACAATTCTTGGGTTTGGATTAGATAGGTATACTAAAGAATCAAAAATCAAAGAAAATAAATTAGTTTGGGAGGAAGGACAAAAAAAATCATTAAATGAAACAATTATTAGAGGGGTTTCAGATCCCTTTCAGGCAATAAGTGGAATACGAATGATGAAGGGGAATATAGGAAGAGCAGTTATGAAGACATCGGCTGTTGAATCTAATCACATGATTATAGAAGCAGAAGCAATTGTATTTGACGAGCAAGAAGATTTAATTAAGGCCTTTAAAAATAATGAATTGAATAAAGATTTTATTGCAGTTTTCCCTTTTCAAGGTCCAAAACAAAATGGTATGCCTGAACTTCATCAACTTACTCCTACACTAACTATATTACAAAAAAGAGGTTTTAAAGTGGGCTTAATTACAGATGGAAGAATGTCTGGCGCTTCTGGAAAAGTTCCTGCAGCAATTCATGTTGTTCCAGAAGCTCGAGATGGCGGAATGATTTCTAAAATTCAGACTGGTGACGTTATTGTCTTGAATGCAAAAACGGGAGAATTAAATTGTTTAGACCATCAAATAATTAATAGATTAGCAAGAACAAAAGATAATTCTAATGTTTTTGGTTTAGGAAGAGAGTTGTTTTTTAATATGCGTGCACTAGTTTCTTCAAGTGAAGAAGGAGCAAGTTTTTTATAATTAAATTACTTAGCCATTTATGCAAAACCCTATTCAAAATAACATAGAATCTATTTTAAAACAACATTCAATAATTCCTGTAGTAACAATTAATGACTTAAAAGAAATTGATAGTACAATTAAATCTCTTTTATCTAAAAATATTAGATGTATTGAAGTAACACTCAGAACAGAAATTGCTTTTAAAGCTATTGAATTGATAAAGAAAAATTATTCAAAAGAAATTTGTTTAGGTGTTGGAACTATTATTAATGTTAAACAAATTAAAAAGGCAACTTTAATTGGCGTTGATTTTATGGTGAGCCCCGGAATAAGTTTAGAATTAAAAAATGAATTAATTAATTCTAATATTCCATTTATTCCTGGCATTGCTACACCTAGTGACATTATTTTAGGATTACAATTTGGTTGGTCTTTTTTTAAATTCTTTCCTGCTAATTTATTTGGAGGAATTCCTGCTTTAAAAACATATCAACTGGTTTTTCCTCATGTTATTTTTTGCCCAACAGGCGGGTTAACTGAGAATTCATATTCAGATTATTTAGCACTAAATAATGTTATAAGCGTTGGTGGTTCTTGGATGATAAAATAAAATCAATTTCTTTTATCTATTAAATTAAAAAAAATCATACTTATTGTATTTAATACAATAATAATATATATTTGTTATAATCAAATTTAAACTAAAACTTCATTTATGATAAAGTTAAAACTAACAATTGGTAAATTATTTAATACTTTAATTCTAACGCTTTTGATTAACTTCACAGCTAGTTCTCAAAATGGACCAATTAACTTTGAAACACCTGGTTTTGGGGCAAATTGGACATGGACTGTATTTGAAAATTTCCCTACCAATCCATCTCTTACAATAACAGCAAATCCCAGTCCAACAGGAATTAATTTATCCAGTACTGTTGCTAAATTTAATGCTTTAGTAACGGGTAACCCATGGGCAGGATGCGAAACAACTCATGGAGCTGGTATAGGAACATTTACCTTAACACCAGCTAATTGTGTGGTTAAAATGATGGTATATAAGCCAGTTATTAGTGATGTTGGTATAAAATTTGCTACACCAGGAAATGCCTCTACAGGAGAAATTAAAGTAGCGAATACATTAATCAATCAATGGGAGGAATTAACTTTTAATTTCACAGCAGTATTAAATGCACCATCATCTTCAGGAATAGATCAAATAATTATTTTTCCTGATTTTAAAATGAATCCGAGCAGAACTTCTAACAACATTTGTTATTTCGATAACATTACTTTTTCTTCCTCAACCTTATCAAATCCCACTCCATCAGTAGCTGCTCCAACTCCAACTGCTGCTCAGGCAAATGTAATTTCATTATTTAGCAACACCTATACTAATGTTGTGGTAAATACTTGGTTAACTAATTGGTCGGCTGGCAATACATCTACTCTTCAAATTGCTGGTAACGATACAAGATTATATTCAAATTTAAATTTTGTTGGCATTGAAACTACTGGAGCAAATATGATTAATGCGAATTGTATGACCCACTTTAATATTGATATTTATACTCCAAATATGACTCAATTTAGAGTTAAATTAGTTGATTGGGGTGCTAACGGAATTTATCAAGGAGCACCTAATGATGATACTGAAGCTGAACTAACTTACACGCCAACTTTAAATGGATGGAACACTTACAACATTCCGCTATCCAATTTTGCCAGTGGTGGTTTAGTAAATAAAGCCAATATTGCTCAGATAATTTTATCAGGCAATCCAGTAGGAAATGGAATACTATATGTTGATAATATATACTTCAGTAAATCAAATCTTCAATCTAATAATGTTTCTATTTGTAATGGTCAATCTTATACAATAAATCCTATTGGAATGACGTCATTTACAGTTCAGGGTGGTTCAGGCTCAGCTATTGTCAGTCCTACAATTAATACAACCTATACCGTTACAGGAACAAATTCTTTAACCGGTTGTTCTTCAAATGGTATAATTAGTTTAAGTGTTAATCCTAGCCCAACAATCTCTATTACAGGTAATCAAACAATTTGTGCTGGAGAATATGTGAACTTAAATGCAAGTGGAGCTAATACATATACCTGGAATAATTCATGGGTAGCTAACAACATTTCAGTAACACCATCAACTTCTACAGTCTTTTATGTATTGGGGGCAAATTCTAATGGATGTGTTGGAACTGCTAGTGCACAAATTATAGTAACAGAATGTACTAGTATTAATTCGATTATTTCTCAAAACGAAATTCAAATTTATCCAAATCCTAATGAAGGCGTATTTACAATTAATTTAAAAAACTGCGATAATTGTTTTATAAAAATTACTAATGTATTAGGACAAATAATTAAAACTCAAAAAGCAGAAATGATCAATGAATTCAATATAAAAACTTTCGAAAAGGGGATTTATTTTATCACAATACTTAATGATAATCAACCTATTTATAGAGGAAGCATTATAAAAGAATAATAATTTAAAATTATAATCAAATAATAAAAAAATCCTCTAAAAATAGAGGATTTTTTATTTTACTTATTGTAAATAATACAATTATTATGTAATTTCGAGAATATTAATTTTTTAAAATAGACTAAACATGAAAACAATTACATCACTAAAATTACGAACATTATCGATTTTTTTAATCTCATTTACAATTAATTTAAATACTCAAGCACAAGCTCCTTCAGTTGCCGCTCCATCGCCAACTGCAGCAGCAGCAGATGTTATTTCAATGTATTGCGACACTTACACTAATGTTGCAGTAAATACCTGGCTAACTTCATGGTCAGCCGGAAATACCTCAACACTTCAAATTGCAGGTAACGAAACTAGAGTTTATACAAATTTAGATTTCGTTGGCATAGAAACTACTGGAGCAAATATGATTAACATTTCAAGCATGACTAAATTTCATGTAAATGCCTATACTCCTAATATGACAAAATTCAGAATAAAGTTAGTTGATTGGGGTGCAAATGGCGTGTATCAAGGAACTCCTAATGATGATAAAGAGCATGAATTAGAATTCACTCCAATTCAAAATGGGTGGAATAGCTATGATATTAATTTAACTTCTTTTACTGGTTTAACTACAAAAAATCATATAGCTCAATTAATTTTTTCAGGAAATCCTACAGGAACAGGAACTTTATATATTGATAATGTTTATTATAGTAAGCCTGCATTAGCAAACGGAATTTCTGATCTAAGTTTTGAAAACACGTTAAATATTTTTCCAAACCCAAGCAATGGAAACATAACTGTAAAATTTGAAAATTCTAAATCAAAAAATATTTCAATAAAAGTTATTAATTTATTAGGTAAAGTTGTTTATACAACTAATACTTATTTAAATGAAAGTACAAATTTAGAATTATCAAACTTAGCCAATGGATTTTATCACATTCAAATAAATTGTGATGGTAAAATGGCAACTAAAAAAATAATTATAAAACAATAATTTTATAATTATTTTTTACGCTTTATTTTTCTAATAGGTTAATTTTGTGAAAATTAAAAATTAACCTATCTTTCAAAAAAAATTATGTGGAAAACATTTTTTCCAATATTACAATGGTTACCAAATTATAAATTAAGTTATTTAAAATTAGATTTTATATCTGGCCTTAATTTATTGGCATGTGTTATTGAGTTTGTTAAATTTATGCATATTGAAATAAGATATTGTTTGTAAAAAGTGATAACCAAATCAAAAAAAGGAAAAATATAAATTTATAAGTTAGTTTTAAATTTTATTAATTTTATAATCTAAAAAATCATGAAATTCTATTTTACAACATACTTAATTTTTTTTTCAATATTTTTATTTTCTCAAAATGATTCACTTAAAAAATTAACTTTTAGTGGGTATGGAGAATTATACTACAGCTACGATTTTTCAAATCCGCAAAATCATGAAAAGCCGAATTTTTTATACAATCACAAAAGACATAATGAATTAAATTTTAATTTAATTGTAATTAAATCTAACTATTCAGAAAATAATTTTAGGGCTAATTTAGATTTAATGTTAGGAAATTATGCTCAATATAATTTAAGTGCAGAAACAAATTGGGCTCAATTTATCTATAATGCAAATATTGGAATCAAACTTTCAAAAAAAAATAATTTATGGCTAGATGCTGGCATACTTCCTTCTCATATTGGAGCAGAAAGTGCGATTAGTGATGATTGCTGGACATTAAGCAGAAGTCTTTCAGCCGAAAACTCTCCTTATTATGAAACTGGTATAAAATTAAATTATACATCTAAAAACGAAAAATTAAATCTTGCTTTTTTAGTTTTGAATGGTTGGCAAAGAATTAAAAAACCAGACTCCATCCAAAATCCGTCAATTGGATTACAAATAAATTATAAACCATCAGAAAAATTAACGTTTAATTACAGCAATTTTTTAGGAACAGATAAACCTGATAGCATTAATGCTTTTAGAGTATTTCATAATTTTTTTATACAATACGAACCCACAAAAAAAATTGGATTAATTGCTAATTTTGATATCGGTAACGACAAATCCGATTTAAAAAACTATAATAATTGGTATACTCCTGGATTAATAATCAAATATAACTTAAATGATAACACAAAAATAGCCTGCAGGGGAGAATACTATTATGATAAATATCAAATAATCATTCCTACAAATACTCTAAATGGCTTTCAAGTATTTGGTTTTTCATCAAACGTAGATTTTAGTATAAATAAAAAAGTAAAATTTAGAGTCGAAGCTAAAATGTATCAATCAAAAGATAATATTTTTCAAGAAAACACTCAAAACAAAAATTATTCAATCACCACAAATCTCACATTTAAGATTTAACATGGAGGAGTTTTTGTTTTAATTAATTTTTTTTACTTAAAACTATCCTTAAATTTTTTATTCTCAATAAATTTTGTTTTGATATTTATTAAAAATAAATTAAATTTATATTGAACTACTATTAATTTATTTGCTGTAAAATTTATATTAATTTTTATAGTTCATAAAAAAAACATGAAATCATTTCCTTATCAAATTTCTAATTTAGAAGAATATCATCAAGCTTATCAGAAAAGCATCAAACAACCAGCTCAATTTTGGGAAGAAATAGCACAAAATTTTACTTGGAAAAAAAAGTGGGATTCAGTATCAGAATGGAATTTTAAAGATCCAAAAATAGAGTGGTTCAAGGGGGCTCAATTGAATATTACCGAAAATTGTTTAGACCGTCATTTAAATAAATTTGGTGATCATGCTGCCATCATATGGGAACCTAATAATCCTGATGAACCATCTCGAGAATTGACTTATAATGATTTGTATAAACAAGTTTGTCAATTTTCTCATGTTTTAAAAAACAATGGCGTAAAAAAAGGCGATACCGTTTGTATTTATATGGGAATGATTCCTGAGTTAGCAATCGCTGTTTTATCTTGCGCAAGAATCGGCGCCATTCATTCAGTTGTATTTGGTGGATTCTCGGCTCAAAGTATTTCTGATAGATTACACGATGCTAAATCTGAATTCGTTATCACTTGCGATGGTGCTTTTCGTGGCCAAAAAAATATTCCTTTAAAAAGTGTAATAGACGAAGCGTTAATTTCTTGTCCATTCGTTAAACGCGTTATCGTATATTCTAGAACTCAAATTCCATTAAATATGATTGAAGGAAGAGATACTTGGTGGGAAGAAGAAATAAAAAATATTGAAACGGAAAATTGTAATATTTTTGAAGCAGAAGTAATGGAGGCCGAAGATCCCTTATTTATTTTATACACCTCCGGCTCAACAGGAAAACCAAAAGGAGTAGTTCATTCTACTGCTGGTTATATGATATACACCAATTATACATTTATAAATACATTTCAATATCAAACAAACGACATCTTTTTTTGTACCGCTGATATTGGTTGGATTACAGGACATAGTTATTTGTTATATGGTCCGCTTAGTGCTGGAGCTACAACAGTTTTATTTGAAGGAATACCAACTTGGCCAAATGCAAGTAGATTATGGAATATAATTGATAAATATAAAATAAATACATTATATACCGCCCCTACAGCTATCAGAAGTTTAATGAGTTATGGTTTAGAACCTTTAAAAGGAAAAGATTTATCTTCTTTAAAAGTATTAGGAACAGTTGGAGAGCCAATAAACGAAGAAGCTTGGCATTGGTATAACACCAACATAGGAAAAAATAAATGTCCTATTATAGATACCTGGTGGCAAACAGAAACTGGTGGCATTTTAATTTCAAATTTAGCTGGTATTACTCCTGCAATTCCATCATTTGCAACTTTACCTATGCCAGGAATCATTCCTTGCTTAATAGATGAAAACGGAAAAGAAATTGAAGAAAATAATGTAAGCGGAAATCTTTGCATCAAAAAAGCGTGGCCTTCAATCATTCGAACAACTTTTGGAGATCACGAACGTTGTCGTAAAACTTATTTTTCTACATACGAAAATAAATACTATACCGGCGATGGTGCTTTTAGAGATGCGAATGGAAATTATCGAATTACAGGTCGAGTTGATGATGTATTAAATGTTAGTGGTCATCGTATTGGTACAGCCGAAATAGAAAATGCTATTAATCAACACAAAGGAGTTATAGAAAGTGCTGTAGTTGGATATCCGCATGATATAAAAGGACAAGGTATTTATGCCTATATTATTTATAATAAAAATATTGATGAGGTAATTGCATTAAATAATAAGATCACACAAACAGTATCAAATATTATTGGCCCCTTTGCCAAACTCGACAAAATTCAGTTTGTTAATGGGCTGCCTAAAACTAGAAGTGGAAAAATCATGCGACGAATTTTAAGAAAAATTGCTGAAAATGATTTAAATAATTTAGGTGACACAACTACACTTTTAGATCCTAATGTAGTAAATGAAATAAAAAATGGAAGAATATAAATAAATGAAATTTAAAAATTTATAAAAAAATTTCTATTGCTTTAGGAAAATACTCAAATTCGAGTTCTTGAATTTTTTCAGTTAGAGTTTCGACCGTTTCGTCTAATTCTATTTCACATTTAGCTTGTAAAATAATTTCTCCTTTATCAAATTCTTCATTCACAAAATGAATAGTTATCCCACTTTGTTTTTCGTTATTACTAATTACAGCTTGATGAACATACTTACCAAACATTCCTTTTCCACCATAT
>SYAL01000036.1 GCA_005787585.1 Bacteroidota bacterium | reverse complement strand
TTAAAATAAGCCCTCACACTAAATTAGTAGATAATATTCAACAAGTTATCGAATTTATTGAATATTGGAAAGTTGAGCGCCTAAATTTACCTTTTGATATTGATGGTATAGTTATTAAAGTAAATGATTATAAACAACAATTACAATTAGGTTTTACCGCAAAATCTCCTCGCTGGGCCATTGCCTTCAAATACAAAGCCGAGCAAGTAAGTACACAATTAATATCTATTTCTTATCAAGTAGGAAGAACTGGAGCTATTACTCCAGTGGCTAATTTAGCCCCTATTACTTTAGGTGGAACTATAGTTAAACGAGCGTCTTTACACAATTCAGATGTAATCGAAAAATTAGATGCTAGATTGGGTGATTATGTGTTTATTGAAAAAGGTGGAGAAATTATTCCTAAAATTATTGGTGTTGATATTTCAAAACGCAGACCAGACTCAATTAAAACGATTTATATTAACTATTGTCCTGAGTGTAATTCTAAATTGTATAGAAATGAAGGTGAGGCTAATCATTTTTGTCCAAATGAAATTGAATGTCCTCCTCAGGTAAAAGGAAAAATAGAACATTTTGTTTCTCGAAAAGCAATGAATATTGATAGTTTAGGTGGTGAAACAATTGTACAATTATATAATGCAAAAATATTAAGTAATATTGCAGATATATATAATATTACTAAAGAACAATTATTGCCATTAGAAAGATTAGCCGACAAATCCGCAAATAACTTAATAGCGGGTATTGATGCTAGCAAAAAAGTACCTTTCGAACGTGTTTTATATGCTATTGGAATTAGACATGTTGGCGAAACAACAGCAAAAAAAATTGCTAATAAAGTAAAAACTTTATCTAATTTAATTCAATTAAATAAAGAAGAATTATTAGCTATTGACGAAGTAGGGGAAATAATTGCCGATAGTATTTTATCTTTTTTTGCAGATAATAAAAATCAAAAGATTATTCAAAGGCTAAAAAATTCTGGATTACAATTTGAATTAAGCAACGAACAAAAAGAAGCAGGTAGCAATAAGTTTAATGGATTTACTTTTGTAATAAGTGGAGTTTTTGATAAACATAGTCGAGACCAGTTAAAAGAAATAATTGAATTTAACGGCGGTAAAAATTCAGGATCTATTAGTGGTAAAACTTCTTATTTATTAGCAGGCGAAAATATCGGCCCCGAAAAATTAAAAAAAGCCCAAAGTTTAGGAGTTAAAATTATTTCTGAAAATGATTTTTTAGCTTTACTTAATTAAGATCAAATTCCAATTAAATAATAGTATATTTTTCTTTTTAGTTTTGTTTTTTAATTTTCTAATATTAAAATAAATTATGCAATTAAATAAATTATTTTTATTATTTATTATTATTTCAGTCTCTGGTTTATCTCAAAACATTACTATCAAAGATATTTCGACCCGAGAACCTTTACAAAATGTTTTATTATTTGATAAAAATAACAAACAAATTATTACTGATGTGAAAGGTAAAGCCAAAATATCAGATTTTAATAAAAAAGATTCTATTACAATATTTTTGTTTAATTATGCTATAAAAAAAATTATTATAGCTAATGATACAACAGTTGATTTGTCATCAAAATTGGTAAATTTAGATGAAATTGTTTTATCAGCTAATCGAAAACCTGAACACAAAATTGATGTTCCTTTTTTAATTGAAATTATTAAAAAAAAAGATATCGAGTTTTCTAATCCAGCAACTAGTGGCGATTTATTATCTAATACTGGTCAAGTTTTTGTACAAAAAAGTCAGGCTGGTGGAGGTAGTCCAAGTCTAAGAGGCTTTGAAGCTAACAAAGTGTTGTTGGTTATTGATGGCGTGAGAATGAATAATGCTATCTATCGTGGGGGGCATTTGCAGGATGTAATGACGATTGATGCAAATATGCTAGATAGAACTGAAGTTATTTTTGGCCCATCATCAACTATTTACGGTAGCGATGCTTTGGGTGGTGTTGTTCATTTTTACACTAAAAATGCTCAATTTAGCTCTGACGATAAAATTCTTATAAAAGCAAATGCTATGCTCAGATACGCATCTGCAGCTCAAGAAAAAACGAGTCATTTAGATTTTAACTTAGGTTGGAATAAAATAGCATCCTTAACAAATATTACCTTCTCTGATTTTGGAAATTTAAGGAGCGGCTCAAATAAATTAACAGAATATAATAATACTTGGGATCGCGCATTTTATCAAGATAGAATAAATCAAAGAGATACGATGATTAAAAATTTTGATGATAATTTACAAAAAGGAAGTGGATATTCTCAGATAGATATTATGCAGCGTTTTAATATTAAAACTGGAAAATATATTACGCATAATTTAAATTTTCAATACGGATCATCTAGTTTTTTGCCACGTTATGATCGATTAAATGGCGATTATAGCAATGGTAAATTTAAATTTGCAGAAAATGGTTATGGTCCACAAAAACGTTTGATGGCCGCTTACATATTTAATTATGATTATAAAACTGATATTTCTGATAATCTAAAGGTGATTTTAGCTTATCAAAAAATTGATCAAGATAGAATTACTCGTTTATTTCAAAGTTTAAATCGAAAAACACAAATGGAAGATGTATCTGTTTTATCAGTAAATATTGATACTTATAAATTGATTAAAAATAACCACGAAGTTCGATACGGAATTGAGTTCACAAATAACGAAGTACAATCTACAGCAAATTTTAAAAATATTTTTACAAATATTGAAACGCCAGCCGATACTCGTTATGCAGGTGGTGGGAATAAAATGACAACATTTGCTGCTTATCTTTCTCATGCTTGGGAGTTTAGTAAAAACTTTGTAATTACCGATGGAATTCGTTTTACAAGAACAAGTTTGAAATGTGAATTTACTGATACAACATTTTTTAAATTCCCTTTTACAAATGCTACTCAAAATAATCAAGCAGTAACTGGTAGCTTAGGTTTTACTTGGAAATTAGAAAATGATTACAAGGTTTCTTTATTATCAAATACAGGCTTTCGTGCCCCCAATGTGGATGATATGAGTAAAGTATTTGAAAGCTCTACTTATTTAATTGTTCCTAATCCAACTTTAAAACCAGAATATACTTATAATTTTGAGATAGGTATTAGTAAGGTAATTCAGAGTCGTTATAAGTTTGATTTTAATGCTTTTTATACCAATTTAACCAATGTTTTAGTTGTTTCTGATTATAAATTAAATGGAAACGATTCAGCAATATATAATGGTTCAAATACAAAAGTAAAAGCAACACAAAATATTGATAATAGTTATATTTACGGTTTTTCAGGTGGTGCTCAGTTTGATTTTAACGATAAAATTTCTTTTAAAAGTGTATTAAATTATACTTTTGGAAGATATATAAATTCTAAGCTTGATACAATTATTCCTTTAGATCATATTGCTCCAATGTATGGACAAACATCTATTTCCTATAAAGTTAAAGGTTTTGATGGAGAATTTTTAATAAAATACAATGGTAAAAAAATAATATCGGATTATAGTTCTAGTGGCGAAGATAATTTACAATATGCTACTATAAATGGCACACCAAGTTGGTTTACTTTAAATATTCGTTTAGGTGCTAATCTTACTAAAAATTTACGATTAAATGCGGCTTGCGAAAACATAACTGATAATGCATACCGAAATTTTGCCAGCGGCATAAATGCTCCAGGTCGAAACATAATTTTAAGTTTACGATATAAATTTTAATTAACTCTTTAGTATTAATTACATCATCTTTATACCTTTATATAAAATAATTGAATGTTAATATTCGGTTTTGTTTGTTCAATTTTAATTGGAATTTCATTAGGCCTTATAGGTAGTGGTGGTAGTATTATATTGATGCCTGTTTTAGTTTATTTATTTTCAGTTAATCCAATTACCGCAACTGCGTATTCTTTATTTATTGTAGGATTCACGGCTAGTATTGGATCAATTAATTATTTTCGTAAAGGCTTTATAAATTTATATATTGCTTTAATTTTTGGTATACCCTCTGTTTTAGCTGTTTTTTTTACAAGAGCCTTTCTTTTACCCGCTATTCCATCTATTGTTTTTACACATGGCAATTCTGCGGTTTCAAAAGAATCTTTTTTAATGATGATTTTTGCCCTTTTAATGATATTTGCTGCTTTAAGAATGATATTACCTGGTTTTAAAGTAAAATCAGAAAAACAAAATCAACTTCATTTAAATTACCCATTAATTTTTTTTTTAGGAGCTTTAGAGGGAACAGTAACAGGATTAGTAGGAGTAGGGGGAGGTTTTTTAATTATTCCTATATTACTGATGTTGACAAAATTACCAATTAAATCAGCTGTTGGCACTTCGCTCATTATCATAGCCTCAAAATCATTAATTGTCTTTATTGTAAAAGGTAATTCTGATTCTTTTGATTGGTATTTAATTGGTCAAATTATTATTTTTACATTAATAGGTCTTTTTGTGGGTATTAATTTATCTAAAAAAACTGACGGTATAAAGTTAAAGCCATTATTAGCTTGGTTTTTATTAATTTTTGGTTTGTATATAATTATCAAAGAATTTTTTATAAAATAATACTTAATTTTATAAAAATAGTATTCAAAACAAAGTTTTTTTTATCTTGCATTAACTAAATGAAAATAGAACAAATTTATACCGGTTGTTTGGCTCAAGGGGCTTATTATATTTTATCTGATGGCGAGGTTGCAATAATTGATCCTTTGAGAGAAGTACAACCATATATTGATAAAGCAACAAAAGATAACGCTAAAATAAAATATGTTTTCGAAACTCATTTTCATGCCGATTTTGTGTCGGGTCATTTAGATTTAAGTGCCAAAACTGGTGCTCCAATTATATATGGTCCAAATGCTAATCCTAGTTTTAAAGCCACGATTGCAATCGATGGTCAAATTTTTAAACTTGGTCAGCTTACAATAAAGATATTACACACCCCAGGTCACAC